>PIVQ01000430.1 GCA_003354055.1 Desulfobacteraceae bacterium
ACGGTTTTGATACTGATGTTCAGCTGCATGGCGATCTGTTTGGAGGACAGGCCATTGCCGATGAGCTGGAAGATTTCCAGTTCCCGGTCCGTGACCCGTGCCAGGGGTGAGGCATGGGCAAGATCCGGCTGCTTTCTGAACACATTGAGTAGGTGACTCATGATTCTGGGACTGACATGGATGTGGCCGGCCATGATGTTCCGGATGGCGGTGACCACGGATTCCGAGGCCTCCTGCTTCATGATATACCCCTTGGCGCCGGCCAGAAGGCAGCGTTCCGCATGGAGGGCTTCGTCGTGCATGGACAGAACAAGGGTGTTGCAGGGTTTGTGATGATCGTGGATCTCCCTGACCAGGTCCATGCCGTTGCTCTCCTTGAGGGAGAGATCTACGATGGCAAGATCCGGGCGGCAGGATTTGACAAGTTCCAGAGCCGTATCCACATCTTCAGCCTCTCCGCATACCTTCATGTCCGGTTCATGGTCGATCATCTCTTTCATTCCCATCCTGAAAATGGGGTGGTCTTCGACAATAAGGATGTCCAAACGGTTTTCAGTCATCATAAGTGTTCCATTGGGGTTGGCAGGTCAAGGCAGACCCGGGTACCGGAATCTGTGGCCTTGTCTATGGTTAATACGCCGCCGATACGGCCGGCCCTGTAAGACATTATTCTTACGCCCATGCCGGTATGGCCGGGTGAGGGATCATATCCTTTTCCATTGTCCGTGACGGTCAATCTGACACCGCCCGCCTCACGGGAAAGATTGATGCGGATGGCCGAACACCTTGCATGTTTGGCAGCGTTGTGAACCGCCTCATGGGCAATATAATAGACATGGGTGGCCACGTTGTTGTCTGCAAAGGGCTGGGCAGATTCATCCGTGCAGGCCAGGGTGCAGTCAATGGTGAAGACCTCCCGGATGTAGAGGGCCAGAACCGCAAGAGAGTCGTCAAACCGCCGGTCCTCAAGGTTTACCGGAGACAGCCCCCGGGACAGTGTTCTTGTCTTTTCAATGGCGTCCAGGATAAGGCTGCGGATTTTACCGGTGCGGCTGGCCTCGTCTGAAAGATTGTGGCTCTTTTCACTCAGCCGTTGCTGTAGCATCTTGGTCATGACCTCGATTCCGATGAGCTGGGGGCAGAGATCGTCATGGAGGGACATGGCGATTTTTTGCCGTTCATTCTGGCTGATGTCGAGAATTTCCCGCTCCAGCCGCCGGGATTCGGTAATGTCTGCCATGGCCCCCAGCATACAGGCCTCCCCCCAGAGATCGACCACTTCGCCGGAGACAAGGCCCTGGCGTTTTTCCCTGGTGGTTGTTAAAAATCTGATTTCCCGGTTGTTCACGGCACGGCGCTCCCGGATATCCCTGAACAGGGCCCGGCCCTCTTCCCGTTTTTCAAAAAAAGAAAGGGTGAGCAGGTCGCAGCCGATAAGGTCCAGAAGGTTGAAGCCTGTGATCTTCAGAAAACTGTCGTTGACATTGATTATTTTGCCGCTGGCAAGGCTTACGATGAACATGCCTGAGGGGCTGGATCTGAAGGCCTTGGAAAACATTTCTTCGGATATGCGAAGGGCTTGTTCGTTCTGTTTTCGCTGGCTGATTTCCTCCCTTAGCTCTCTGGAAGAGACCTCAAGCTTGTCCATGAATCTATTGAAATATCCTGCCAGTTGCCCGATTTCGTCCGTGGACCGGACGGGCATGCGAACGTTGAAATTGCCTGATGCTCCCTGGTCAAAGCGGTTCATCAGGGCCCGCAGGGGGCGCACCACAGAGGCGTTTATCCAGAACGTAAAGCCGAATACCAGCACGGAGATCAGAAGAACAATGGCAATGATGACTGTTTTCACCGTGTTCAGCGGCGCATATATTTCATCCAGATAGGTGGCTGAGGCGATTATCCAGTCATACTCCGGGATGTAGTTGAAGATCACAAGTTTTTCACGGGCTCGGCTTTCCCCGGGGTTTTTCCAGGTATAGACGGCCTTGCCCGTTTTCATTTCACAGATCTTCCGGACAAAATAATTCCCGTCCTTGTCCCGGGCATCATAGTAGTTGCCGCTCATAAAGGGATGGACAATGAGGTTGCCCTGGCTGTCATTGATATAGGCATATCCGCCTTTACCGAATTTCAGGCTCAGGATGCTCTCTTTAAAATCATCTACCTTGATCAGCTCTTTGAACTCTTCCCGGTAGGACGATACGGCGATGATCCAGTCCCAGGGCTCAAAGTAAGCCATGTACATGGCTTTGGGCCGGAATCTTTCATCTTCCGGATTTTTCCAGTCATACTCCAGATATCCGGTTTTTTTCTCTATCATCTGGTGGACAAAGGCCCGTTCCATGAAGCTTTTGCCCGCCACCCCGGGATTGGGATGTTCAACGGCAATGCCATCGGAGCTTGCGCAAAAAATATACCCTGTTTTCCCGATGGTCTGGGAGAAGAGGATCTTCCGGCACAGAGCCTTGGCCTCAGCCTCAGTGGTCTTTCCGTCTTTAAAATCCGCGTATATGGCCCGGACAATTTCCAGGTTTTTTTCCGCCACTGCCCGCAGATGATTTTTGATGGAGGTGGCTGCAGCCGTCTCCACCATGTTGAGAATGGTGGCCGTGGTATTGGTCAGCTCACTTTCAATATGGGATTCAATGGTGGCCTCCACCTGGAAGATGATAATGGTCCCCCCGATCAAAAGTGCCGTAAGAAAGGCAAAGGTATACCCGCCCAGAAGTTTGGACCGAATCCTCAGATTGTTGAAAAATTGGAAAAACCGATTCATGCCCTGTTCTATACGCCAGGGGAATGGATAAGATCAATGGGTATGGGGAATAAATTTTTAAGCTTTGCTTGACAAAAAGCGTCTTCCTATCCATAGTACCCGGGCGTTACATTCTATTATCATGAGTACACTGGGCTTGGTTCTATGAGGATCGTTGAGGAGGGATTCAAGGAAACGCAATCGTATCAATAATCTAAAATAATCTTATCTGCACTCAATTTTGCAGACTAAATTCGAATTATTATATTCATTTTTCAATAAAACATTTTGTGTGTCTCTGGGAATATTTGACTGAATAACCCGCAAAGATGGATTTCTTAACATGGTCTATGGTTTTTCCAAATGAAATATCTTGAATGGTCAAGATAATATTTAACTCAAAAACGGAAGAAATTAAATGAGAAGTTGTAGAGCAATTCTGATGGTACTGTTGGCACTCCTAATTTGGAATCCGGCAAGCGTTTTGGCCAATGTGGTCGACCAAGGGCAATCTAATATGAGCTATGCCGAGGTATTTTATGATCAAAGGCATGAAGAAAATCTGGGTCGGGTAAACGGTGAATACATACATATGTATTTCGATGTGGTTACCGGGGGGTATCTTGATTCAATTGATGATGTAATTTCTGTTACTGTTCGGCATACCCCGTCGGATGCGATTTATACTTTGAATTACAAGACTTACGATTGGATGGGGACCACATTAGATGAATGGGCCTTAAAAATTGCACCAACATCTATCACCCTTGATGATGAGGGTGTATGGGAATTCAAGTTGTGCTATGCTGGAAATGATGGAAACACCCATGATCAGATTTTCCAATATAATATGGGACCTTTTGCCCCCCCTGCAAGACCACATCACGTGAAAATAGACTACAACGGAACAAATTATACTGTCTCCTGGAATGGGATAGGTAATCCATACGGTCAACCGTTTGATTACCAGGTACGTGTTTTTGATGCAACTGGCGGCATTGCAACCCTAAAGGGCAATTGGAGAAGCGGATATTCAGACGGCACCTATGACGGCAGAACAAACTGGGTCACTTTTACTATCCCGTCAACGTATGGGGCCGGGCAGGAACTCCGCCTGGAAAACAGGATTTTCACTGGGGATGAGGGCCATATGAACCGGTCCAGTTTGTATTTACAGTTGCCTTACGAGGAATAATAAAAAACGGTCGAACGTTCATTTAGTACTTGTAGAAATTCTAATGTCCGGGATTTCTACAAGTATTTTAAATGGCACCAGTTGCTCTCGCTCTTCTTGCGGAACTATAGAAAAGGTGACAACAGCGATAGAATCATTTCCAAAGGCGCCACATCATCTTCATCAAACTGCGCCGGTTTCTCCGAATCCACATCCAGCACGGCAATCACCTTACCGTTCCGTATCACCGGCAGCACAATTTCACTTTTTGACTTGGCATCGCAGGCAATGTGCCCGGGAAAAGCCTCTACATCCGGTACAACTACAGCAGCTTTGGTTTCAACGCTGTGGAGGCAGACACCGGACTCTTTTAAAACCTGACAGGCCAGGGTCCCTTGGTAAGGGCCCACATGGAGTTCGTTGTCGTCTCCGGTAAAGTAAAATCCGGTCCAGAAATGGTGGGACATTTTATGGTGGAGTACAGCCACGATGGTGGCCATAGCAGAGATGAGATTGGGGGATTTGTCCTGGATCAGACCCGCAAGCTGGTCATGGATTCGTTGGTATCTGGCCTGGCGTCTGGGGTCGATCATGATTCCTCATCAATGTTTTGAATGTTTAAACGTTTCCCCCGGCCATGGCCGGGGGAAACCTTGTCAGTTTCGAGCACCTTACATTTTTTGCTTTTTAATGGCAATGGCTATGCAGACCGCTGCCCCGCCCCAGGTCACCCCAAGGCCAAGTGCCATCATGATAATTGCAGATGTTGTCATAATCTACCTCCTGTTCCGGGCCAGGCTGTGGGCCTGGAAAATAAAGCTTAACACCACGATACCCGCCACCAGCAGCCAGCCGAAATAAAACAGGGCTGTGGAGGAATACCCGCCGTACGGGGTTTTAAGATCGCCGATAAGGTTGGCAACACTCATGTATCCAAGAATTGCCGGGGTAATGATTTTCAGGCAGAAAGCCCACAAGGCACCCACGGAAAAATCACTGGTCCTGTTGATATGTTCTTTAATCACGTCAAGTTTGCAGACCCAGGTCAGGAAAATGATTTCCACAAGACCGCCGGCAAGCACACCGAAGTTGTTGATAAACCGGTCAACGATATCCAGTACCAGCAGTCCGGAATGGGAGGCGAAAATTGCTCCTGCGACCAGGCCGACCAGGCAATAGATGGTCACGGCTTTTTTCCGGCTGATATCAAATTTATCCATAAGAGACGCCACCGAGACCTCGCAGATGGAGACCATGGAGCTAAGTCCTGCAAAGATCAGGGCCAGGAAGAACAGGGTGCCGAACAGCGCAGGTCCGGGCAGGCTGTTGATGGCCTTGGGAATGGTCACAAAGGCCAGGCCTACGCCGGAGCTGACGACCTTGTCCACCCCAACTCCCTGCTGGGTTGCCATGTTCCCCAGAACGGAAAAAACAAGTACTCCGCAGAGAATGCTGAATCCGCAATTGGCAAAGGCGGTGATAAAAGCATTGTTGGCCATATCCGCATCCTTTGGCAGGTAGCTGGAATAGGTGAGCATGATGGCAAAGCCGATACTCAGGGAAAAGAAAATCTGTCCGTAAGCGGCTACCCAGACCTTGAAGTCCAGAAGGGCTGAAAAATCAGGCTTGAACATCCAGTTCAGCCCCTCTGCGGCCCCTTCCAGAGTTACTGCCCGGGCCGTGATAATGACCACCAGGATGAACAGAACAGGCATAAAGATTTTCGAGGCAGCCTCAATCCCCTTTTTTACCCCTTTGAACAGAACTACCCAGCAGATGAACCAGGCCCCGGCAACCGCCGCGAAGATGGGCCATCGAATGCCCTGGAAGTCAAGGGGGCTGTCGGAGAGCATGAGATAGGATTTAAAGAAGAAGTCCCCTGTATCAGCGCCCCATCCCTGGTTAAAGGCCAGGAAAAAATAGGAAATGGACCAGCCCACCACCGCGACATAATAGATGGAAATGGTAAAGGATACCAGGATCTGCCACCATCCCAGCCATTCCCAGCGGGGGGATAGTCTGGAAAAAATTTGTGGCGCAGAACCCCGCAGTTTATTGCCCGCCCCGAACTCAAGAATCATAAAGGGAATTCCTGCGGTCAGCATGGCAAAAAGGTAAGGGATAAAAAATGCGCCTCCCCCGTTTTCATAGGCCACATAGGGGAATCTCCAGATGTTGCCAAGACCGATGGCCGATCCAATGGCAGCCAGAACAAATCCGGCGCGGCTTCCCCATTGTTCTCTTTTTTTCATATAAAATGCTCCTAATATTTAAATATAAAAATTCAACGGCTAACAATTGGCATTAATTTTCAATAGTCAAAATTTTTTTTGGGGGATGGTTTGTTTCGCCTGGATATTTCATGAAGTAGGGTAATCGCATGTAGATTTATTTTCAAAAAAGCAAAAATAAATCTAGATTTTAACTTTATAAAGCTATATACTGTATAGATAACAATAATTTTAAATTTCAATAGGTTATCTATG
>PIVQ01001232.1 GCA_003354055.1 Desulfobacteraceae bacterium
TTTAGAATTAGATCATGTATTTATTTTTGTATCCAAGGGAGCACCAGAAGCTGATAAGCTAATAGAATTCGGTTTCTCAGAAGGTAATCCCAATGTTCATCCTGGGCAGGGAACATCCAATCGTCGATTCTTCTTTAACAACATGATGCTTGAGTTACTTTGGGTCAGCAATCTTGATGAAGTTAAAAGTGAACTAACAAAACCAACAATGTTGTGGGAACGCTGGATTGGACGGAACAACACTTCGCCTTTTGGTATAATTTTCAGATCATCAAATGGAGAAGCCCCTTTTGAGAGTTGGGAATATAAACCAAAATATTTGCCGGACGGATTTTCTTTTTTAGTGGGAAATAATTCTGAAGTATTGAAGGAACCAATAATATTTAAAATGCCAAATGGTGGTAGACCAACCCCGAAAAAGAATCCACCACTCCAAAATCTATCAGGTTTTAATAACGTATCTTCTTTGTGTGTGAAAATGCCGCAAACTTCCTCACAGTCTTCTATATTAAAAAGTATAGGTGGTTTAGAAAAAATATCATTTAAAAAATCAAAAAATCACATTATGGAAATTGGATTTGATGGGGAAACCAGTGGTAAATCAAAAGATTTTCTTCCTGAATTACCACTCGTACTTAAATGGTAGCATAAATGTGTAATATTTAGCTGCGTGAGCAATGCGTTATAAAAAAATTGTTTGATCATGGGGATTATTAACCCGGCGAGATAATACATGCCTAAAATGTAGTAATATGATATATTCTTTGTATGGAAAAATTTGACGCACGCAAACTAAGCACAGATGCACAACAGGAAATTCGTTACCAGGTTATTCGACTAAAAAAACAAGGTCACAAACGATCTGAAATTAGTGACATCACTGGAGTTCATCAAGGAACAATTTCAGCCTGGTGCACATTGTATAAGAAAGGCGGTAAGCAGGCCTTAAAGATTAAAAAACGGGGCCGACCGACCGGAAGTAATCGGACACTAACACCGGACCAGGAAAAAGAAATTCAGAAGGCCATATACGATAAATGCCCTGATCAAATGAAATTACCATTTGCATTATGGACACGAGTTGCAGTTCAACAGTTAATTAAGCAACTTTGGTCAATCAAAATGCCCATACGTAGTGTCGGAGAATATTTAAAAAGATGGGGTTTCACCCCGCAACGGCCCCTGCGTAAAGCATACAAACAAAACTCCAAGGCAGTTAAAATATGGCTCGACACTGAATATCCGACGATTGCAAAAAAGGCGATTAACGAAAATGCTCAAATTCACTGGGGCGATGAAACTGGTCTTTGCAACGATAGTTATCATGGCCGAAGTTACGCACCCCGTGGTGAGCCCCCTGCTATCCGAATTCATCCCAGGTGTAAAAGGGTAAATTTGATATCGACGGTTACAAATCAAGGCAAGGTACGTTTTATGGTCTATGACAGTAAGATGAATTCTCAAACATTGATTAAATTTATGAGCAGGTTAATCAAAAATTCTGACAAAAAGATATTCTTGATTTTGGACAACCTAAAAGTCCATCATAGCCACATGGTGAATGATTGGTTAAAAGATCA
>PIVQ01001233.1 GCA_003354055.1 Desulfobacteraceae bacterium
GACGTACAGGACCTGGTAGGACACATCACCGCATTGAAAATAGGCGACACTGAATTGTCCGCGGACATCGGGGTAACCGATCCCACAGACATCGCAGGTGACAAGGTCAGCGTTGTAGGGGTTATGTCAAGCGTATACTGGGAAGGCGGATACGCCAAAGGTGTCACCTTTGATGCCAAGGTTTCTAATACCAACCAGACAAATATGGCCGGAATGACCTTAAACACCCTGGACAGCACAGCCATAGAATTTCAGTTCATCGTATACAAATACGATAACGCCGCCAAAAAATACTACAAATGCTTCCACGCCAATGAATCAACCCTGAACGGTCTTGTAGAAACCAGCGGCGGCGACCTGGTTCTGAGCATCGATACCGATCCTTCCATGGAAGTTCGAAATCCCCTTAACTTCCACTTGAATGTCAGCATCATGCCTGCTGACGAAGAACAGGATCTCCACGTAGCAGTATCTGATACTGACAAGTTCGTTAAAAAATGGGGTGTACCTATCGGCTAACACAGCCTGATAGTTTTTATACCAACGTAAGATCACGAGCCATGGCCTTATCCCTAAAAGGATAGGGCCATGGTTTTTTATTCAGGGGCAGCCTGGTTAACTTTGAGAGAAAAGTTAACAAAGTATCGAAGTGTGACGGGGCGAGCCCTATGTCTATAATTGGGGGGTAGGGAAACCGATTTTCTGCTCCATGATTTGTCCTTCCAGTAGTCGCTTTTAGGTCTGCCTAACAGTCACGACAACTTGACCTGGATTGATATTCGATGGAATTATCGTTTTGAATATTTTTTGTATCCTGGAGAATTTGGGAATCTGACACCTTCCGACAGGGATAATAATACTTGAGTATTAACTCTTATCTTTTTTTGCTTTTTTCTCTTTGCGTTTTTCTTTCAAGGTTTTTTCTGATTTTTTCTTAACGGCCTTTTGAGCGTTTTTTCCTTTAGCCATGAATTAGTCCTTTATTTTGGTTTGTTAAATATAATTGGTGATTGTATTTCTATTATACTCGTATTGCAAGTAATCAATTTTTTGGGTGTCCTGAAAAATACGAGCCCCAATATTATTTGTAATAATGATCCTTGAGTCCAATTGGCAAACCCATATCCTAAAGGTTTTTCTGCTATAGCCTCATGGACGGAATTAAGGCTACAAAAATATTTACCTTCCGCCCATGTTTCTCTTGAGAACGTGTAATTTCATTCCTTGGCTGTGAAAATTGCTTTTGGATAAAAGTATGATGCTTTTAAAGTGCCAAAATAGTTTTTGTCTTCAAAGAAATGATAAGTTGGAACAAAGAATTTTTTTTCAACAGAGAGCATTTGAATTTGAAATATGACAAGTGGTTATAAAAGTCCTTACATCATGGATTTTAAATATTATCCGACATACAACTTAATTTGGAGAACATCCCTAACCTACCCCAAATTGCATCACTAAAGATTATGCATTTCTATCTTCAGCCTTCTTAACACGTATTTTATTGCTGCCGATAGTTTTGTTGTTTAGATTTTTGATTGCGGATTTTGCTTCGCCTGACTTTGGCATCTCAATGAAACCAA
>PIVQ01000431.1 GCA_003354055.1 Desulfobacteraceae bacterium
GGCCTGAATACAAAGGCCATCATGGATGAAGGTCATCTTGCGCCCTACATCGATACGGTCAGCAAAGAACTCGTTAGATTCGGTTATTCCGTCGCAAGCAGCCTTCTTTTGGTCAGATCGGGAAGGGTCCGGGCCGGTTATGAAATAGGGGGTATCCTTTTTGGAAAGGCAGACCCCGAAGCACCGAAAGTGATTCTCCATGTCATCGGAGAAAGACCCGGAACCGGACATCACAACTATTCCGTCTACATTGCAGCACCGAAATCCGAAGTTTGGAAAAGGAAGGGCGTGGATCATGATATCGTGCGGGTTATCAGCGGCATTTCGGATTCAGCCGGAAGTCCGGTGGAAGCAGCAAAAGAAACCGTGGTCATCTTAAATGAGATGATAGGGAAGTAGGACCTCAACCGTTGCATTAGAGGACCCGGTTCCTGCCCTGGTGCTTTGCGGCATATAAGTTTTTATCTGCCCTGGCCACCATTTCAGAGGCTGCCAATGCTGTGTCCGTGCAGATCCCGCCGCTGATGGTGACCTTGAGTCCGTCCTGTTTCCAGGTCAGACTTTCAATCAGTTCTCGTATCCTGTTGCCTGCCAATCGTGTCCCTTTTTCATCCTGGTCTGGCAGGACCATTAAAAATTCCTCTCCCCCGAACCTGGCAATGATGTCTGTGGTTCTCAGGGCTTCCTGAATGGCCTGGCTCACCTTGATCAGAACCTTGTCCCCTGTTTTATGCCCGTAGGTGTCATTGACCTTTTTAAAGTGGTCAATATCCCAGATGATGACCCCCAGGTTGCGTGAATACCGACTGGCTATTGCCAGGTTGCGCTCCAGGGCAGTTATGATGTATCTGCGGTTAAACAGCCCTGTTAAAGGATCTGTGATGGCAAGCTCGTTTAGTTTTGCTGTTTTCTTCTCAAGCTTGTCAAGCATCTGGTTATAGTGATCTCCCAGGGTACCCACCTCGTCGTGCTTTTGTATATGTATCCTGGAAGACAGATCCCCTGTTTTCAGAATGGTATTAATATGTTTGGACAGGGCTGATATCGGATTGACGATGGCCGTTGAAATAATGAAAAATACCAATAATAGAATGGCGATAAATGCGACCGCAGAGGAATATAGGGCAAAGGTCAGGGTCTCCTTTCCCTTTTCAAGGACTTTTCCTTTTAAGGTGATTTTTAATATCAGTATTCTGTTGCTTCTGATGTCAAACAGAGGGGTAAAGATATCAAGAAAAGCATCTTCTTTTTCATGGATATAAAAGGTGGATGCCTGGGTCAGATGTTTGATGACCTGTGCCAGTCCATCCTTGCCTTCCGGTTGTGCTTTCCCGTTCAGGCTGATGAGTTCAAGGGCGAGTTGGGTCTGTTTGCTCAGGCGATTAAGCCAGGTTGGGTTCATCAGCCTTCCCATGATCACCATGCCGCGGACAGGACCTTCGTGATCGCTGGTCAACACGGGCTGGGAGGAGAAAAGCATAAATCCCTGATCTGTCTTTATGATTCCGGAAATCCCCTGTTCATTCAAAGACTGCCGGCTGTCTGGCGAAATGGTCATGGGGTGGGTTTTTAAAAAAGTATCAGAGGGGATTTCACTGATCAGTATCCATTTTTCTTTTAAGAGGTCATAGCATTTTCCCCAGATCACCTTGCCGGTTTGATCCACGACATAAAGCAGATTGAGTTCATTGGTTTCATAGGTTTTGGTATTGATATTCCTTTTGACGAAATCCGGGTTGGAACCGCCTGCAAATTCATAAGTGTCGTCCCAGAAAGACCAGTCCCGGCAGAGGCCTTCCAGAAAATGAATCTCCCTTTCAATGGAATTGATGGCCCGTTGCCCGTTTTTTTGGGCCTCCTCCTGCTCGATTTCAATAAAGGCAGGAAAAATGATCCACTTATGGGTCATATAGGTTAAAACGCCTAGAACCATCCAGATCGCCAGCAGGATAAGCGATATCTTATAAGCAATGGGAAGATTTTTAACCATTTTGAATCCTCCGGTCTTCTATACAGATTGTTGTAAATGTCTGGAATCGTGGGGTGCAATTTACGGGCTGATACTCATAGTCCCCAATCTTTTATGTATAGAGGATATGAGTGTAAAAATCAAATTTACAAATCTGGCTCAGAAAAAAATCGTTTATTGAAAAAATTAAGGCTGACGCGTTTGGCATAGGAAAAGAACAGGCTGGCTGTATAATGACCTGAGAACAGGTAAATCGTTTCAGGGCCTCCCATCTTCTGTTGCAGGGCCTTACCGGTTTTAAAGGGAACCACCCGGTCAAACAGGGCCAGCATCAGAAGAACCTTTCTTGCATCCACAAACGTGGCCACCGCTATGGGATCCAACCGTATGGATTCTTTCATTCTGGCATGGAACATCTCTTTGGAGAGCTTTTCTTTTTCCATATATGGAATGCGCTTTTCCCGGATTCGTTTTTCATTGGAATGGGTGAGAATATAGGGGAAATCACCGCCGGTAAGCATGATCACGGCCGCCCTGATGCGCGGGTCAACGGCAGAGGAGAAAATGGCGCCCATACCCCCGAGACTGATGCCTACGATTCCAATTTTCTCGGCGGATAATTCAGGCCGGGTTTCAACCCAGTCCAGGACCTTTCTAATATCGACCACCATGTTTCGGGTCATCTCATCAATGGTGTCAAAGTTAAACCAGGACCTGAAATCTTTTTGGCGGTGAACCACAATGCTTGAATACCCGTTCTCTGCAAATAAACGGGCAAATCTGTTGGCATGGACATTTTTACCTCCAAGGATGGGAAGTACGAGGATTACAGCCTTCTTACCCGGGGTTTTGTTTTTAAAGTAGTCAACGACAATGGGACCGGCTCCCCGTGCCTGCCTTTCCATCCGGACCCGGGTCAGATCGTAATGGGGTGTCTGCCGAGTGACGGACGTATCTACAACTCTTACCTTTTTGTCGTAGTAAAATGCTTGCCCAATGGATTGGGGCAGGGGGGCTGGCCCCTGATAATTGGGGTTCACCCCCAGCTTAGCGCACCCGCAGGCAAGAGCTGTTACCAGGGTCAGTATGAGGAATTGCCGGATCACGGGCGGAACCCTTATCTGGAAAGCGCATGCAGTGCATGTTTAAAATTAAAATAGAACCACGCCTGGTTGGATGCCCTGCCTTTTTCATCCCGGTTGGAGGTGGCGGCATGACTGACCCAGGATTCAAGGGTCAAAGGGTTGAAGATTACATTCTGGATATTGCTCTGTCGCGCCACCTTAATGGAAATTTTTTTGAGTGTTGCAGGATTAATTTTGCCGTAATCGGATCGGATGGCCCGGAACAGGTCTTCTTTGTCTGCGCCGTTGTAGACCACATCTTTTATGCCCGGGTATTGCTTCTGGTTCCTGGGATCAGTAAACGGCCGGTCCGGCCCGAAGAGTATTACGTTTTCTTTATCGGAAAATATTAAAAAGGCCTTGGTTTTTTCAGCCTTTGCGTCGCTGATCAGAAAGGAATAGGCGCAGGTCCTTTTTGCTTCCCGGATCATCCGTACCGCCTGATCCAGAGTATCTGCCTCCCGCATCAGTTTTCGGAACAGGAATACAAAGGGCGTTCCTTCAAGGGTTTCTTCAACCTTACTTCCCTCTCCTTTTTCACCAAAGGCCATGTATTGGTCATTCATACCGGATACGGCACCGATGAACCCGGCAAATGAGAAGGTAACTGACGCATTTCCCACATCCGGCCTATGGACCAGAATCACCGGCCATTTATGGGTTCCCAGCTCCCGGTTCCAGTCCAGGACCCTGAGCTGGAAAAATCCCTGGTTGGCGGTGGCATCTCCAAAGGCAGCCAGGTTGCTGCAACTGGTGCTTGATAGCTTGTGGCGGAATTGTTTCCGGCCTTTGTATTCGGACAGTTCCGGCAGGGCGTGAATCCAATGGATCAGGCGCAGGGGGATTCCGGCACCATGGGCAAGCCCCCGCATCTCCTCTTTTTCTTCCGTGGGAATATAGGGGGACATCAGGTCGTAGACCTCGTCCAGGGTATCCTTGGGTACCAGAAAGGTAACTTTTTTGAGGACATGGTAGACCGCATCCCTGACTTGCTTCCGGAGAAGCCGGCCGTGCTGGAACCCCATTTCATAAGGCGTGCCTTTGAGGTGGAGCACCCGGATATAATTTACCGCAGGGTCACGGGATTCTTTAAGAAATGCCTTGGACAGCACCTGCTGTTCGGTAAGATCGTCCTGGATCACAGTGGACCGCTGGGACAGGGAGAGGGTGTTTTCAGGGAGAATCGTGCAACCGGTTATCCCCATGAATGCCAGAAAAATGAAGCCTGCCCCATTTAGAATTGACAAAAGTTTAGGCAAGACTATTCTGGCGTTGAAAAATTTGTTGACTAAAGGAGAAGGCATCACAATTCTCCAAAGGTTTTTCTCTATCCAGTCAGGGCTCCGGGTTTTTACCGCCACCCATTGGTATAGATCGGGTAATCATGCCTTAAATAATACCACTCATTGAAATGCCTGTCCATACAGTCGATACCCAAAATAGACCATCCGGAAATGCTGCCGGGCGGCTGCATTTCCGGATGGAATCAAACAGGAAGGCGTTATTTATTTCTTCTTGGAACTCAGTTCAGGGAACTGATGATAGAAGAATTCGTTGGCTTTTTCGACTTTTTCACCACCTTCGTTGTCCCTGAGTTCGACCCTGCGAATCTTGCCGCTGATGGTCTTGGGCAGTTCTTCTACGAACTCTATGATTCTTGGAATCTTGAACTTGGCAAGGACTTCAATGGTGTGCTGGAACAATTCCAGAGCCAGTTCTCTTGACGGTTCCTGGCCTTGGGCCAGGATGACAAAGGCTTTGACCAGCTGATGCCGTTTGGGATCGGGAACACCGACAACGGCTGTTTCCATGACGGAGGCATGTTCGATAAGTGCACTTTCCACCTCAAAGGGGCCTACACGGAAATCCGAAGATTTGATGACGTCGTCGGAACGGCCGACAAACCACCAGTATCCGTCTTTGTCAAAGGAGGCCTTGTCGCCGGTGAAATACAGGCCGTGCTTGAAGGCTTCCGCGGTTTTTGCCTCATTGTCAATGTACTCCTGGAACAGGCCGATGGCGCGCCAGTTGTTGAGACGAACGACAATGTGACCGGTGACGTCGGCTTCTGTAATTTCTTTGCCCTCATCATCTGCCAGGATGACGTCGTACATGTAGGAGGGATAGCCAAAGGAACCCAGACGCATTTTCTTTTCCATCCAGGGCGGGTTGCCGATCATGCAGGTGGATTCTGTCTGGCCGTAGAAATCACGGATTCCGCTACCGGTGGCTTCTTTCCACTGGTCGATGACTTCCGGGTTCAGGGGTTCTCCCGCACTTATGGAATATTTCATGGCGCTAAGATCGTATTCAGACAGGTCAAGGCCGACAAAGGCGCGCCATGCTGTCGGCGGCGCACAGAAAGAGTTGACTTTATACTTAGCCACTGCGCTAAGATATTTTTTGATATCCAGGGCTGTGAAGTTAAAACCCGTTGCTGTGGCACCCATGTTAAAGGGGGAGAAAAAGCTGCTCCATGCCCATTTGGCCCAGCCGGGGGCACTTAGGTTGTGGTGGACGTCCCCAGGTTCTATACCGATGATCAAGGAGGTGGACAGGTGTCCTAAGGGGTATGAAACAGCACTGTGTCCGACGCGTTTGGGCAGTCCTGTGGTTCCTGAGGTAAAGAAGCAGAAAAGGACATCGTCACTTTTGACATCTGCAGCTTGGGCTTCTGCCGCTTCTTTGGCAATTGTGGAATAGGATGTCCATCCGGCTTTTTCTCCCAGCACAATTTTTGCCTTGGGGGTGCAGTCGGCTTTTTCAAGGGCGTCATCCACCAGGTCTGTCAAACCTTCAAACGCAACGATGACATCCGGTTTGTAAGCTTCAAACCGAAACTGGATTTCTCTTTCCGTCATGCTGGTCGCCGTGGGTACGGATACCAGGCCGCCCTTGATACCGGCTAAGGTCGCAAACCAGGTTTCAGGAACAATCGGGGTCAGCATGTACTGGTTGTCCCCTTGTTCAACGCCTTTTTTCCGTAAAAAATTAAGAAGTTTATTTCCGTTGGCAGCAAGTTCTTTATAGGTATACTGTGCTTCTTCATCCGTATCCATATCTGTCCAGATCAGGGCCAGCTGGTCACCGCGCTCTTTGACATGTATTCCCTCAAAGATTTCTGTCGCCCAGTTAAACTTTTCGGGCAGTTCGGATTTATTCAGCTTCTCGAAAAACGCTTGTGCTGCGATTTCACGCTCTGCCATATCCTGGATCTCATTCAGGGCCATTGCCTCTCTGTAAGTGCTTTCCAACGACATTTGCTTCCTCCGATTTAGTTTTTTATGCGCTATATTTACGGGCTTT
>PIVQ01000432.1 GCA_003354055.1 Desulfobacteraceae bacterium
GAAGCCAGCTTAAGGTTTATCCTGCCCTCAAATTTTGTAAGGGGAAGCTTTGCCGCCAATGTACCAAGCCCTGTCAACATCCAATGCATTGACACCTGCACCCTCTATGTTGCCGACTGGAATAATATTATGGGATTCATGGGCACATCCCCAGAACTTAAAACATTCTTTAACCTGTTGTTGTCAAACGGATATTCAAAAACCATGGCCCTTCTTTCAAATTTCATCAGATTAAACGCCAAAGACAGATACCTGCTCTTTGTTAAAGAATATCCGGGCCTGATCGATCGTATCCCCCACTACCTCATTGCCAATCACATAGGAATCACATCCGTTCAACTCAGCAGGATAAGAAAAAACCTGTAGAGACAAAATAATTCTCCCCATTAACAAATGTTAATGCAGTGTTTTTTAAACACATATAAGTTTATAAAAAACCCGAAAAAAGGAGAATTCACATGAAAACACTGGTCACTTACTACTCCCAGACAGAAAACACAAAAAAGATAGCAGATGCAATTTATGAAACCCTAAATGGCGAAAAAAACATCCTGCAATTAGGCGACGCCCAGAACCTTTCAGAGTACGACTTCATCTTTATCGGCTTCCCCATTCACAAATTCGGATTACCTGAAAAGGCAAAAGCCTTCATAAAAAACCACGCAAAAAACAAACAAATAGCCCTTTTCATAACCCATGCAATGCCCTCAGACGCCCCGGCCCTGAAACCATTACTCAAAAAATGCACAAATGCCACATCCGACGCAGACTTGTCAGGCGTATTCCACTGCCGCGGAGAGCTGAATGAAAAGATCGCAGATTTCATGCTGAAATCAGATGATCCAAAACTAAAGGACTTTGGCAAAATGCGGGAAGCAACACTCGGCCACCCCGATGCTTCGGAAATAAGCCAAGCCAAAGTATTTGCAAGAGACATAATGAAAAACACAACAGCGTAAAAACAAGCACCACCACCGAGGCCAAACCCGGCAAGCGAAGGGGTGGTGCTACTCCGCTATACCCCCGCCGGTCGTCCTGACCGGCGGGACCGCGGAAAATTCCGGTTCTTTCAGTCCATGACGCCCCGAAATTTTACGCCGCTCCGCACCACCACCCCTCCACCTGCCTGATCCTCCGGATATACTATAATTTTAAAATCTGAATTCCATCTGACAGATGCTGTCAAAATTCATACTGAAAAATTCAAAAACAAAATCTCATCAATGATGCAAATTATGGTTGAGTACCAGTATTTTGAAAAGACGAATAGTCCTTTATATAATCCTTCGCTTTTTCAAATTTTAACCGTGCGCTATATGCCCAATAATTAAAATTTACTGTCATAGGCTTCATAACTAAAAACTATAATCTTACCGAAAAAATATGCTATATGTATTTAAATAATTAAGGACACAAAGGAATTATCCAAGCATGCCTTTTGAATCTGGTGGATTAGCTGATAAACTCGGTAATCGTTATGAAGCTCGATGGGTTGCGCAACAGTTATTATCTCTGCTCAATGAGAAAAACCAATCTGTTACGATTGAAGCAATTGGGGATGATGAAAAAGGGGTCGATCTTTGGATTTTAACAAGAGATGGGATACGTCAAGCTCATCAATGCAAAGCTCGTAATGCAAGTAAAGAGTTTTGGAGTATTTCAGATCTCGAAAATAGAGGAATTTTATTTAATTTAAAATACCAGTTGGATCGCGACCCCAATTATGAGTTTGTGTTTGTTTCTAGTATCGGATCTTCAAATCTAAATGATATCTGTGAGTATGCACGTCGGTCAGATAACAATCCGGATAATTTTTATAAGGGTAAAATTCAAAACCAAAGTAAAGAAATCAATAAGTGCTTTGCCAATTTCTGTAAATATCTCTGCTTGAATCCCAATAATCAAGCAGAGTTAAAACAAGCTTTTGATTATCTAAAACGTACTTACATTTTTGTCTACCCTGATGATTATGGGACCTGGCATTCTTTATTGAGCCTCGCTGAATATCTTCTTATCGGTGATTCAAACGCTATTATTTCAACGCTAATATCATACGCAGTTGATAATAATAAGCTTGGTAGTCCAATCTATGTTGATGAATTACGAAACCATCTATCTGAAAAAAAGTTTTTCCCGAAACTCTTGGAGCATGATAGCCGAATATCCCCAGCGATTGAAGAATTGCAGAGTCAATTTCATAATTCAATCCACCCTCAATTAATAAGTGGCTCAACCATTGGAAGAATAGAAACTGATTGGGTTATAGATGCCATTGAACATGGGAACAATGTAATTTTATCAGGAGGAGCTGGGGCAGGGAAAAGCGGCATTTTATTTGAACTTACAGAATACCTTAGACAGAAGAAAATACCTTATCTGCCAATTCGTTTAGATAGGCGACAACCAAAAAACACCGCGACTTTATTTGGTCAACAAATGGGGCTTCCAGATTGTCCGGCTTTCTCTCTTAGCGCATATGCAGGAGGGCGCAAATCTGTTTTAATTCTTGATCAACTTGATGCTATTCGCTGGACAAGTGTGCACTCCAACAACGCTTTGGATGTATGCAAAGAATTAGAAACTCATGTTCGGATGAGACAGCTAAATGGAAGTGGTATTATATTAATACTTTCCAGTCGTACTTTCGATTTGGAAAACGATCCTGCTATTCGAAATTGGTTGGCGGACTCAGAAAAAAGCATGTTTACCAGAGTTGGTGTTCAGGAATTACCCGTAGATCAGATCCAAAAAATAACGGGCTCTTCATTTCCTAAAATGACTGAAAAAGAGAAAAAACTTCTTTCTAATCCATTAAACCTATCTTTGTGGATGGTAATTAAAAAAACGGGAGGAGTCCCACCTTTTAGAACGTCAATAGATTTAATGCGTGAGTTCTGGAAAAACCGCCGTTTAGTTATCAATGAGCAAACCAATATTTCACACAATGAACTAAACCAGGTTCTAACGATTTTGAGAAACTATATGGAGAAAAACGGAATAATTCCGGCTCCAGAGCGACTAATTGCTTCCACGCCTAAGGTGAATGAGGCTCTTTTTTCATATGGAATACTTAATCGGGGGGAGCAAAAAGTTAGTTTTTGCCATCAAAGTTATCTGGATTATTTAATCGCTGATAGATTATTGTTGCAAATAGAAACTGGTAGTGGGGATATCCTACAATGGTTAGGAGACAAGGAACAACAGTCTCTTTTCCGCAGAGAGCAATTACGACAGGCCTTGGTCATGTTGGCTGAAGAGTCGAAAAACAAATTTCTTAATTCTGTAATGCAACTAATCGAGAGTGAAAATATCCGCTTTCATATAAAGCACCTCGTTTTAGAGTTGTTGGGATCATTAGATGATCAAAACATAGAAATATTTGAGTATTGTTTAAAGCTTTATAATGAAGAATTTTGGTGTGAGCATATTACAGGAACTGTTTTTACTGGACATGCTCCCTTTGTTAAGTTGTTATGCCAAAAAGGTAAAATCAATCAATGGTTAATTTCCGATAATAAAGAAATAAAAAACAGAGCTTTGCTGCTTTTACGATTCGTGGCTGAAATTATTCCAGACGATGTTAGTAAGACACTGGATCCTTTTTTTAATAAAAGTGAAGAATGGAATCATAATATCATTAATACGCTTTCATGGCATATTGAAAAAGATTCCGAACAGATGTTTTTGTTACGGCTGAAATTGGCGAGGATAGGAGTGGTTTCAGATCTCATTAATTTTGAGTCTTTTTGTAAAATAAGCCCAATCAGATGCATACAATTCATTGAAGCTGTTCTTACCAGCTGGGAAATTGATTGTGATGAGCCAACATCGGATCAAAAAAAACGATACGAACAATGGTATGATGAGGATCTTAATTCTATTAATAGTGTGGCTAAAAAATTCCCTAAAGAAATATGGGACTGTTTACTACCACAAGTCGTTAGATTAACAGATCTCAAATTACCACCCTATGATCCACGTTTAACCAAATGGAGTAAAAATCTAAATAGTCATGGCTCCGGCACTGAATTAGCTCGTGGCGTGGTTGAATCTATTATAGTGGCTGGAAAAAAGCTGGCTCAAAAACAACCTGATATAATTATTGAGTTCATAAGCCCGTTGGAAAAGACAACTTCAAATGTTATTCAAGAAATAATTATTGAAACATACGCACATTTACCTGAAAACTATTCTGATATTGGCATAAATTGGATTCTTGATGATACCTCGCGCTTTCGCGTTGGAGAGGGGTGGTATGATGAGCCAGAATGGATGCCTGCCGTACGCCTAATAGAAAAACTTTCTTCAAGTTGTTCTCAAAAATCGTTTGATCAGTTAGAAAATTCAATTATTCGCTATCATTCTCCAAGTGAAAAACAGAACGCTGAATATCATTTACGTACATGGAAAGAAGGCTATTTCGGACATTATTGGGGAAAAACTCAATACTTCTTATTACCTGCATTATCATCAAACAGAATAAAAGTTTCAACTAAAGAGTTAATACAAGTCCTTAAAAGGAAGTTTGCAAACTACTCAGATGATAGATTCATGCAAATGGGGCGTTCGAGGGGTGGTTGGGTCGGATCTAAGCTGAATCCTTCTCTTGAAAAGATTAGTGATCGCGCTTGGTTAAATATTGTTACCAGTGAAAAGGTCGGCAAGAGGGATAATAATAAATGGATACAGCATAGCTCTGATAGCGTTTTGGCAACATCTATTAGGCAATTCTCAGGCAGTTTGGAAACGATCGCCAAACAATATCCTGAGAGATTTGGAAAGTTGGCACTAAAATTTCCAAAAAATGTTGACCCGGCTTATATATCTGCCGTTATTGATGGATGCTGTCAGACAAAACCTGATTCTAAGCTTCCCGATGAACTAAAAAACACCTGGCAGCCTGCTCGGATAAAAACGATTGAAGGGATATTAGATAAATTCAGGGATGGAGATGATAGAAACACCGCCATGTCATTTTGTAATCTCATCGCCACACGTAGTGAAGAGAATTGGTCAGATTCTGCCTTAAAAAGACTAGTATACTATGCAAAACATCATCCCGACCTTGAACCCGGCAAACTTAATTTTAATTGTGATGAATCTGCGGATAACTCATCTGTGAAAATCCTTTTTCAGAATACTATTAACTGTGTCCGTGGAGTGGCCGCAAGAGCCATAAGCAGGCTGCTTTGGGAACAGGCTGATTTATTGGAAAAATTAAAAGAAGGAATTGAGGCTCTTGTACAAGATCCTCATCCCGTGGTACGTATGGCGGCTGCTGAAATGTTGCTACCGATTCTCAACATCGATAAGGACCAAGCTGTGGAGTGGTTTCTCACTGCCTGTGATAAAGATTTAAGAGTCGCTGCCTCACCAAGAGCTATTCGTTTCTATAATTATACAATTCCGAGTCATATAGATCGTATCGGCCCGCTTATTAATAAAATGGTTTTTTCAGACAGAGATGATGTTTCAATTGAAGGGGCTAAGCAAGTCACAGCTCGCTGGTTATTTCATGGCTTGTTTGAGGACGAATTTATTTTTTGTAAATCTGGTAAAAAAGCCCAGAGGCAGGGTGTAGCTAAAGCAACCTCTCAACTGTTGCAAGAAAAGACGGTATCTAATTTCTGCCATGATAGTATCAAACTATTGCTTAATGATCCCGAGAAAGAGGTCAGAGATGAGCTTAGCAGATTATCTTGGGACGATGCAAAATTGAACGAAGAAACAAATAAACCGTTAATATTAGCTTATATCGAATCTAAAACGTTTTTAGATAATCAAGATTTTTTTATACGGAAATTAAGAAATTATACAGGATCAATTTTTTTCTTATCAGAAATTATTTTCAATATATGTGATGCATTATCCTTTGCACCAATAAAAAACTCAGCTAAAAGGATGTCACGATTTTCATACAATATTTCTGAGATTGCAGCACTACTCTTACGGTTATATGAAAATGCAATAGCAGAGGGGGACGCCCGGACGGCAGACCTGTGTCTGGATAAATGGGATATGCTTTTTGAAAATAGAGTTGGTGTTGCCCGCGAGTTAACAAATGCGATTGCCCACTAAAATTAATGAAAAAGAATGTAAAAGTATCCGCTAAGTATCCTATCTATGAGCCAACGGATTATTCAGACTGTCTACTTAAGTTGAATTTTAAATATGACAGCAAATATCAGATTGAATCACGATTTGTATATATAATTTAATCGATACTACTACACATTCCCCAAAAGAGTCTCTATATTTTCTTGGCAAACCACGTGGGTGTAAGGCGTTGGGCGGGAAGGGTTTGAGCGGCGTGCGGGGCGGAAGATTTCATGGACTGAAATCTCCGGTCCGCTCGCTTCTCAGACGGTCAGGACGACCGGATGAGATTTAGCGAAGGCC
>PIVQ01000433.1 GCA_003354055.1 Desulfobacteraceae bacterium
ACAATACGCTTTTGTTCTTCTTCTATATTCAGATTTTCCCGGGTCACCTTTTTCTTAATCACAAAAAAGGCTACAGCGCTACAACCCAGCAGGACAACCAGTATTGATGCGAGCACCATCATAACGTCCATTCAATCAGTCTCCTAAAATTTTATTAGCATCAACGAAACAACGCTAGTATTTGACTTTATAAAAATATGGAGTGGGATAATGGTTCGGGCAGGGACTTTAGGAAAGAATAGTTAAGATTATAACAATAACCCCCACAAATTGCCGTGTTGCTTTTAAGGCTTTGAACCATTGGTTCAAAAGGTGGGTGTTCAATAACACCTTTAGGCTTTTCCATATGCTCTGGAACCTGCTCACCAGTATCAGTGTGAACGCCCTTTTTTCTATGCGTTAGGACAAAGTCTGTCATACAATCACGCACATTGCAGGGGTATTTTGTTATATCAGTCTAAAATCTTGTTATTCTATTTCCTCATCAATTTTTTTTAATAAGGATGAAATTCTATTGCTAACGCCTTCTTCCAATTCAGAGTATTGCAGCTTTAATTCGTGATAATCTTTGGCTAAATTCATGGCTGCAAGAAGCAAAATGGCGATCCTATTTCTACCGCTGGTTTTATTCTGAAAAACCCCTTCTGCTTCGTCAATATGCTCCTTTACATACGCTGCAATTTTAACCGGATCCACACCTTGGTCATCATCCGGTTTAAACCTGAACTCTTCTCCGAAAAGCTCAATTTTAACAATTTCATCCAAAGAAATCCCTTTACCGACTCTTTATGGTCAACCGTTTGACCGGTCTTCCTGGGACATTGTGTTTGAAAAACCATCCAGTTTTGTGAGGAGCCCGTCAACTTTTGTATGGATCAGTGACTCCTGTTCTGCATAAATTTCTTCAGTTTTTGATTGGTTATCTAATTGCGCCTCTAATGTCCCATTTTTTGCCAGGAGCACTTTGTTTTCTTCCTGAAGGGACTGGCATAGTTCAATCAAAAAATCTACGCGGATGTCTATGTCATCAAACTTGTTTTTAATACCCTCATTATCCAATTTCATAGTCTCATAAAGTGTTTTGTTGGGGTTCAGTATAGTTCAGAATCTCAAAGAAAGTCAAGGTAATTCATTTGATGTTTCACGAAACAAAACCTCTGCCTGAGCCAGCTGTTCAAGGGTATTCACCCCCATGACCTCACCAGGCGCATCCATACTCTTGACAAGGGTTTTGACTTTTTTGGACGCTGCAATTTCTACAAGATCTGTAAGATAATACTCTGACTGATTATTATCGTTCCGGATCAGATCAATACCGACTTCCAGAAAGTCACGATCAAAGCAATAAATTCCTGAATTCACAAGCGTAATGCCCTTTTCTAAAGTGCTGGCATCGGCCTCCTCTCTGATGGCAGACAAGACACCTTGACTATCAAGAACAACCCGGCCGTATCCCTCAGGATCATCCACCTGCACAGCAAGGACGCTCAGTTTTGCATCGGCCTGCTCATGCGCACGAATTAAGCTTTTGATAGTTTTTTTTCTGATCAAAGGCACGTCTCCACAAAGCACCAGAACTGATTGAATATTGGGGGCAAGGCCGGGCAAGGCCGCCTTTACGGCATCCCCAGTACCCAACAACTCTCTTTGAAGGGCAAAATGAACCGGGAAAAACTTTAAAATTTCAGCCTTAACATGATCTGCCTGGTGTCCGACCACCACATGGATGTGATCTCTGGCAACAGATCTGGCACAGTCTGCCACATGAACCACCATACTTTTTCCTGCAACCGGGTGAAGCACCTTGGCAATATCCGATTTCATCCGACTTCCCTTGCCGGCTGCCAGAATTATAATTGCAACATGATCCATTGGTGTTATCCATTTTTGAAGTTGGCCCAAACAAAAAGGGGATGCCCTGTATCAAGGCATCCCCTCTTAAGTTTAATCATCCAAACAACCTAAGCTGCCCGGTTAACTATTCGGATTCCATAAGCCTACTTGGTATCCGCGATCTGGAGCCGGTAAAGCGCCCGTCTCAGGGCAGCTTCAGCCCGAACAAGATCAAGGTCGGCAGTTTTGGCTGCCATACGTTTTTCTGCCCGATCCTTGGCTTCCATGGCCCGGGCAACGTCGATACTCTGACGACGTTCAGCTGATTCAGCAAGGATGGTAACCTTATCGGGCAGGACTTCTGCAAATCCGCCGTTGATAAAAAGGAACCGCTCTTTGCCGGTGGCATCTTTATATCTGAGGGAGCCTGTCTTCAATGAAGTCAGGAATGTGGTATGCCCTTTGAGGGCACCGAACTCACCTTCAGAACCTGGCGCCACAACAATCTCAACTTCTTCGCTGACAATTGCCTTTTGTGGTGTAACTACTTCAAGAAATAGTTTTTCAGCCATGATAGTCCTCCGTGCTTAATTAAGCTTTTGCTTTTGCAACGGCGTCCTCAATGGAACCGACCATATAGAAAGCGTTTTCAGGAAGATCATCATGTTTACCATCAATAATTTCTTTAAATGATCTAACCGTGTCTTCAACCTTTACAAAGATACCGGCCATACCGGTAAATGTTTCAGCAACATGGAAAGGCTGGGACAGGAACTTCTGGAGTTTTCTGGCACGCTGTACAATAACCTTATCTTCGTCTGACAGCTCATCCATACCCAGAATGGCGATGATGTCCTGAAGCTCTTTGTATTTCTGCAAAGTCTGCTGAACAACACGGGCAACACTGTAATGTTCCTCACCAATGTAAGCCGCATCCAAAATTCTGGAAGTGGAGTCAAGCGGATCCACAGCAGGGTAGATACCCAGCTCGGCAATCTGACGGGAAAGAACAACCGTACCGTCAAGATGACCGAATGTAGTTGCAGGTGCAGGGTCTGTCAAGTCATCGGCAGGTACGTAAACGCACTGTACCGCGGTAATGGAACCCTTATCAGTCGAAGTAATACGCTCCTGAAGCTCACCCATGTCAACTGCCAGAGTCGGCTGATAACCAACCGCGGAAGGCATACGACCAAGTGTTGCAGAAACTTCTGCACCAGCCTGGGTGAAACGGAAGATATTATCAACAAACAAAAGCACATCCTGGCCTTCTACATCACGGAAGTATTCAGCGCAAGTCAGGGCGGACAGAGCAACCCTTGCACGGGCTCCCGGAGGTTCAGTCATCTGACCGTAAACCAGGGCACACTTGGGAAGAACGCCGGAGTCTTTCATCTCATGGTAAAGGTCATTACCTTCACGGGTTCTTTCGCCTACGCCGCCGAATACGGAGATACCACCATGCTGCATGGCGATGTTATTTACCATTTCCATCATGATAACGGTTTTACCAACACCGGCACCGCCGAACATACCCATTTTACCACCACGGGGAAAGGGAACCAGAAGGTCGATAACCTTTACACCGGTTTCCAGAACGCGGACAGAAGTATCCTGCTCGATAAACTCAGGCGCATGTCTATGGATAGGAAGCATATTTTCCTGGGAGATTTCACCCAGACCATCAACCGGACGGCCAACAACGTTGAGGATACGACCCAAAGATGCTTCACCAACAGGCATCATGATGGGAGAACCGGTATCTTTTACAGCCATCCCTCTTTGAAGACCGTCAGTTACATCCATAGCGATGCAACGAACAACGTTGTCACCCAAATGCTGGGCAATTTCGATAACCAGGTTGTCTTCCATATCCCCGATGGTGGGGTTTGTAATGGTCAAGGCGGTTAGGACCGGAGGAAGATTTCCGGGCTCAAACTCAACATCAACAACAGCACCAAGTACCTGTGCTATTTTACCTATATTTTCAGCCATTTTTTTCTCCTATAAAGCTGTTTAATTATGCGTATATCTAACTTAACTTTTACAAATTAAGCGATTTTAAGCTATCCCTTAAGTGCCTCTGCCCCACCGACAATATCCATAAGATCGGCTGTAATGCCGGCCTGACGTGTTTTGTTGTAAATTGTCTGGAGGTCATCCACTATATCTTCACATGCCTTCGTGGCATTTTCCATGGCCCGCATACGGGCAGCATGTTCGGAAGTGGATGTCTGGAGCAGCGCATCATATATCTGAATAAAAACATTCTTTGGCAGCATTTCACCAAGCAGTGCATCAGATGACGGCTCGCAGATATGTTCGGGTAAAAATTCCCCGTCTGCAGGTACAGCCGCTTCCTCTTCAACCATATCTTCTATAGAAGGAATGGGAAGAATCTGTTTTACCATTGGAACCTGTTTTGCCATATTATGGAATTCAGAATAAATCAGATATACTTCATCAACAGCCCCTGTCAAGAAACTGTCTATCAAGGTCTGACCTGAAGTGGAAGCCACAGAGAACTCGACAGTTCCGCCGACTACACCAATGTATTCGGCATCAATTGCAAGTTCTTCCTTTTTGGCCCAGTCTCTACCTTTTTTGCCGTAGCAGACAAAGGAGACTTCTTTTCCTTCAAGCTCAGATTTGAGCATTTTTACAGCTTTATTAATCAGATTGATATTAAACCCGCCACACAGCCCTCTGTCAGATGTACAGAGAAGCAGGGCCACCTTTTTAACTTCTTCTTTGGGAATCAGAAGCGGAGATGCATCCCCGCCTGATTTCCCTGCAATGCTACCCAGAACATCGGCAAACTTTGATGCATAGGGCATAAAAGCTTCCATACTGTTCTGAGCACCGCGCAATCTTGAAGTGGCGACCATTTTCATGGCAGAGGTAATCTGTTTAGTCTTTTTAACGCTGACTATTTTCGATTGTACTTCTTTTAACGTAGCCATATGATCTACCTTCCAAGCCTATGATTAGTAATATTTTTCACGAAATGATCCAATGTACCGATTAAACGGTCTCCTTGAACTCTTCGTCATAGGCTTCCAGGCATTGTTTCATCTTGGCTTCGAGTTCATCATCGATTTTCTGTTTTTCTTTCAAACCTGAGAAAACTTCAGGGAACCGGTTTTCAACAAAGGGGTAAAGACCTGCTTCGTATTTGGCAACCGCTTCTTTGGGGTATTTATCAATATAGCCTTTGGTACCTGCATAAAGGGCAGTTACCATTTTTTCCATGGGAAGGGGCTGGAACTGAGGCTGTTTCAGCAGCTCAACCAGACGCTCGCCACGGGTCAGCTGTTTCTGAGTGGCTTCATCAAGATCGGAACCGAAAGCGGCAAAGGCTTCAAGTTCTCTGTACTGAGCCAGATCAAGACGCAGGGTACCTGCAACCTGTTTCATGGCTTTACATTGGGCAGCACCACCAACGCGGGATACTGAAAGTCCAACATCAATGGCAGGTCTGATACCGGCAAAGAAGAGATCCTTGTCCAGGAAGATCTGACCGTCGGTGATGGAGATAACGTTTGTGGGGATAAAGGCAGAGACGTCACCTTCCTGGGTTTCGATGATGGGAAGGGCTGTCAAAGACCCTGCACCCTCGTCATCACTCAGCTTGGCAGACCGTTCCAGCAGGCGGCTATGGTTGTAGAAGATATCACCAGGATAAGCCTCACGTCCGGGCGGACGCCTCAGCAGCAGGGATACCTGACGATAAGCTGCAGCCTGTTTTGAAAGATCATCGTAGATGATCAGGGCATGCTCGCCTTTATCACGGAAATATTCACCCATGGCGCAACCGGCATAAGGTGCCAGGTACTGCATGGCAGCTGCTTCAGAAGCAGAGGCTATAACGACTGTGGTATATTCCATTGCACCGTGTTCTTCAAGGGCAGCCACAACCTGCGCAACTGTGGATTTTTTCTGACCGCAGGCTACGTAGATGCATTTCATGTCGGTTTCTTTCTGAGCGATGATGGCATCAACCGCTACAGCTGTTTTACCGATCTGACGATCACCAATGATAAGCTCACGCTGACCACGACCAACAGGGGTCATGCCGTCAACCGCTTTTGCACCGGTATAGCAGGGCTCATGAACACCTTTTCTGGCAATAACACCAGGGGCAACCAATTCCATGTTCATATAATTTTCGGAGTTGATGGGGCCTTTGCCGTCAACCGGCTCACCAGTTGTGGTTACAACACGACCGAGAAGGGCTTCGCCAACAGGTACGGAGGCAATGCGGTCTGTTCTTTTAACCACATCGCCTTCTTTGATGACTTTATCATCACCTAAGATGGCAATACCAACATTGTCTTCTTCAAGGTTCAGAGCGAGTCCTAAGATTCCGCCGGGGAACTCAACCAGCTCCATTGCTTTTACTTTTTCCAAACCATATACACGGGCGATACCATCACCCGCAGACAGGACAACACCTGTTTCGCTCAGATCAACCTCTGCATCAAATCCCTTGATCTGGTCTTTAATAATCTGGCTTATTTCTTCTGCTTTAATTTCCATTTAGACACTCTCACCTTTTTT
>PIVQ01000434.1 GCA_003354055.1 Desulfobacteraceae bacterium
CCGTATTCATCATCGGCCGCCAGGACCTTCCGGAACCTTGCCGGAATGATAACCCTGCCCTTTGGATCGATTGTATGAAAGGAGCTTGATCGAAACACTTATCTTAAGCCTCAGTAAAAAATTTACATCCACTTTCCACCACCATAGGACACACTTTTACGAAAAATGATGTGTAAGTCAAGGAAAAAATTAAAGTTTTTATAAAAATACGTGCTGAAACTATTGTCAATAGGGTATTTTCGAAAAGTGTATGTATCATGGACTAAAGTGGATGTGAAGGTGAAGTATGGTGGGTGGAGAAGGGCCGCTATATGATAGCGCTTATAAATTCAGTGTCTTATGTTAAGTTTGAATGTAGGATGGATAGGCAGGCAGGTCGGTGTGGTGGTAAAGTGGAGTGAGAAGGGAGGGGATTGAATTTTTAAAGATGTTGGACAGATTGGCGCCCTTGAAACTGCTAAGGATCGGCTCCAAAATTACTTGATCTTTTGTTGCCAAAATACCCAGTCTTTTAAGGGGTTTTGGAAACAAGTTTCTGCCCTTCAGGGTATTTAGATCAAGTTATTTTGTAACGATTCCTAAGGGCGCCAATAATCGTCAGGCATCAGGCAATCAGGTTTTGGATGGTCTCTTTAAGCTCTGCCAGGCGATAAGGTTTGGGGATGATGCCTTTGAGGCCGTATGCTTTATAGTCCGCCATGACCGGATCATTGGAGTATCCTGATGAAACCACTATTCTGGCGGAAGGATCCATGTCCAGGATGATCGTTGAGGCCTCTTTGCCGCCCATACCGCCGGGAATGGTTAGATCCATGATCACCAGGTTGTAAGGTGTGCCCTGCTCAACAGCATTACGGTATTCTTCCACCGCTTCTTCCCCGTCTATGGTAAGAACCACTGTGTAGCCGAATTTTTCAAGCATTTTCTGGGTAATGCTGCGGATATGTTCCTCATCATCCATGACCAGTATTCTGGCCGTAAGATCTGAGCGTAAGTTGTCTTCTGTCATGGTTACCTCCTTAGGAATTTCCGGTTGTTCAGCCGGCAGGTAGACCGTTGCAATGGTGCCGGTACCCAGCTGTGAGACGACGGAGATGTGCCCCTTGTGTTTGTTGATAATGGAATAGCAGATGGACAATCCCATGCCTTTTCCATCTGGTTTTGTGGTGAAGTACGGATCAAAAATTCTGTCGAGATCTGTTTGGTGAATGCCTTTCCCTGTGTCTTTGAATACGACTTTCAGATAGGCCCCCCGGGCAATGGTCAGAAGGTTATCTTTAAGTAGGGTGGTGTTTTCCGTGTCGATGGTCAGCGTACCGCCTTTTTTCATCGCTTGGCGTGCATTGATGACAATGTTGGCAAACACCTGCCCTATCTGATCCTTATCAGCGCGGATGGCCCATAGAGGGGGAGATGGGTCAATATCAAGCCGGACAGGGGAGCCGGACAGGTTAAACGTTGCGGTGTCCCGAATCAGAGCGGCAAGGTTAAAGGTCTCTTTTATCGGCTCTCCGCCTTTGGCAAAGGTCAGGAGCTGCCGGGTGAGCTTAACTGCCTCCTCCATGCTGTTTTCTGCCTTCTCAAGATGTGCGATGGCATCGGTCTCATCGGACAATTCCATTTTTGCCAGGGTAATATTGCCGTAAAGTCCGGTCATGATATTATTAAAATTATGGGCGATCCCGCCGGCAAGGGCACCGATGGACCGAAGTCGGTCCGAGGCCCTGTCCAAAGTTAAGTCTTCTGTCCTCCGGGGGGAGGAAATATCGCTGATATGGGCCTGGAATACAGGGCCGTTCCTACCGGAACCGGGGACAGGGGAAACCGCGATCTCAACAGGAATATCCAATCTGTTTTTTGTCTGCAACCTGGTTTTAAAGGTAAACAAGGGGCAGTCCCGGGTGAGCCGTTTCGGTGACAGGAGGTCCTTATGGTCTGATAGGTTTGGAAACAGCGCATCAAAAGGCATGGAGACCAGTTCCTGCCTGTCGTACTTTGAGAGCCGGGCAAGAGGGGCATTGGCATCCAAAATCGTTTTTTCGCGGGACAATAGGTGGAGTGCATCCCCGGAACTGTAGAATGCCGATTTATAGGTGTCTGCATTTTGGCTGCATCTAATGCACTCTTCCTGAAATATGGTCTGACGGTTGCTCATAAACTCTCCAGCCGTTTGTTCAGTTTACATTGACGGGATTGAATCGAAGAGGAAACCCTTAATTTGAGTAGATAACTATATTTTATATCAGAAACAAGAGATAAAAAAAACTTAAAAAACGCTAAATCGCCGAGGCAATGATCTGGCGCGTTTTTTCAACTATCTGGTCAATATTTTCTTCATGATAGGGACTGACATGTACCGGACAGTGTACGATGACGTCCACAGTGCCCGGGGTCAGGTCAAGGCTGTCTGGGGGAAGAAGATCCATGGAGTTTTTAATGGTTACGGGTAGGATGGGTAACCCTGTTTCCATGGCAAACATAAAGGCCCCTTTTTTAAAGGGCATGACCTGACCGTTACGACTTCTCGCGCCTTCTGCAAAAAAAAGAACAGAGGATTTTCCGGATAATTTCTTTTTGGCTTCCTCAATGGATCTCATGGCAGCGTCATGATTGGACCGGTCAACAAAGATACATCCCAACTGGTTACAGGCCGCCCCGAATACGGGTACTTTCCTTAGCTCCTGTTTCATAACCCATTTGATTTTCAGCCCGATAAACCCGTGAATTGCAGGAATGTCCACTATGCTCTGGTGATTGGCCACCACCACATAGGACTTGAACCGGCTGTAGTTTTTCTTCCCGTGTATTTTAACCTTAACCGGGCCTACTGCACAGGATAATCTGGACCAGGTAACAGCCAGGATGTCTGCTGCATCCTGGCTGAAAATAAATCCCACAATAACGCAAATGCATCCTGTAATCATGGTGTTCAGAATCATGAAAGGGATGACGATGAACCACTTGTAGGGTTGGTATATAATTTTTAAAAGTGTGTTCACTTCTTATTCAGATGTCGCTTCTTCCTTCTGGTCAAGTCCAAGAAGTTTGTCCACATAGGATACGATGTCTTTAGCCTTGTAGGAGTCTATCGTAAAGGCATATGGGGTTGATGACGATTGTCCTGCCATGGTCTCCCCGTCTGCCTGTTCAAACAGGCTTAAGCTAAGATTTGCCCCGTTTTCAAGACTTATTTTGTATAAGGTCTTTTCTTTTTCAAGGTCCTTTGTCTCCGGTGTTTTTAAATAACCCTGGCACTCCAGGTGAGACAGGGAGGAAAGCAGGTCTTGGGCCGCTGTTTCATCTGCTGTCGTGCCATCTTCAAACTGCCAGGTGCCGCTGGGTTCCTTGGTCTTTTCAGCATCCGCTTCACCTTCTTTCGGGGGCGCCGGCGTACTTAAGACAAGAGTCCGGACAATGCCGGACTTTTCCAGGGTGATCTTTTTTACCGTCTCAGTTTCAAAGCTTAACACCAGCTTATCCCTGAACTCATCAATGGTTTTGTCAAAATTATTTCTGAAGCTTTTGTCGGCCTGGTAAATGTTATTACCGTCATTGAGCATGACAAAGGTGTGGTTGAAACTGGGGGCGGTCTTCCCAATAACAAAGACGCGTTTTTCAGTTTCACCGGCCCAGGCTGTAACTTGAATGGCACGGGCCGTGTCAAGTTCGTAGCGGATTTTATCCCCGGCTTCAGATACCAGGGCCGACAGTTTTAGATCTTTGATTGTGTCTAATACACTGTCTATGGCAGCCTGGTCAACGGGAAAGCTTTCCTCTGTAACGGTCCAGCCCTTGTCGCTTTTTAACAGAGTAAACGTCTCCTTATTTTGGGTGATGTCAACCCTGTCGAGCTCTTTTGTATCCAAGGCTGCCAATACAGGCAGTTCATAGTGGACCTGGTCATCCTTTTTAAGGCCAAGATAGGCGCTGAGGCCTACAATAAGGGCAATGAGAATCAGATATTCTTTTTTCATGGCAATTTCCTGGTTGTCTCTTTTGGCATTATTAACTGTACATTTCTGCGATTTTTTTCTTTTTCAGATTTCTGCGAAACCAAACCCCGAATCCGAACAGGACCACAATGACAGGCAAGGCGGCAATATTAAAAGCCTTGAAGATTCCTTTGGTCAGAGCGGTGGTCTGGGCCAGAGGATTTAAGGTCTGTTGTTTGCTTCTCATCTGTGCAATGGCATCTTCTCCGTTCAAATGGTCCACCACATTGAGCAGAAAGGTGGCATTGGTGGTCCGGCCTTCTGCATCGAGCATATTGTCATGGAGCATCTGGGTGCAGCCCAGCACAAAAATTTTCGCCGGTGCTGAAGATTCAATCATCCTGTTTTCGGTTTTAACTCCCGGCAAGGGGGCCGTGGTTTGCTCTTTGGCAGCCTGTTTTTGGGCGTCCTGTCCAGGATCAACATCCTTTTCTCCCATCTCTTTTTGGGGGACAGGTTTGCCTTTGAAGTAGGAGGTGAACTCGCCTTCAAGTATGTAGGCCAGGTCATAGCTGGTCAGTTCATCCTGTCCCGCGGGCGGTGTGATATACATGGGGTTAAGGTTGATGTTGTCTTCCATTAACCAGGACTTGTCTGAGGACCAGAGCAGTCGTTGGGTCGTGACTTTATCCTTGTTGATATTGTTTTCCACAAGGGATACAGGAGATATCTGCATAGCCACCAGGCCTTTGATGTTTTTCATGAAGGCAGGATCGTTGTTGATGCTTGCCTCCTTGAGCATGGGGGCAAAATAAATGCTCTGTTCACCACCGCCCTGGGATTGGGGAAGCTGGTGTTTGTATGCATTTTTATCCAGCACATAGGCAGGCTCAATTTTTACCCCGTAATGGGCCAGAAGTTTTGAAAGACCTGTATCAATGGGTGTGAAGCTGGGAGGCATACCCATGCCCCCGGCCGGAGCCTGTTCGTTAAAGGCATCTGCAAAAACAGCGATGTTGGTCCCTTTCATAAGGGCCTGGTCGATCTGGAACAGTTCATAATTTGAAAAGGGCTGGGTGGGTTTAGCAATGACCAGGCAGTTCAGTCCTTCTGGGATGCTGTTCTCTTTCAGGCCGATCTGTTTTACGTTGTATCGGGCATCCAGCAGCTGGCCGAATGCGGTGAGGCCGTTACCGGGCCGTCCCTGCATCATGGCCATTCGGTCCGGTCCCAGAATCGGGGTGCCGTGATCGGAGAGATAGCCGATATCTTTGTTAATGCCGATCATCTTTTCCATGACGGCGGTAATTTCCTCTTCAAGGGCTAAAGGATCTGCCATCTGATACGTGGTGCCGATGATGGGCAGCTCAATCGCCGTGATCAGGGGCAGGGCTGTGACCTCATCCTTGTATGTCACCACAAGGCCTGCAATGCCAATGCCTGCCTGAATATTCTGGTCCTCAATGGCAGGCCAGCTCATGGCCATGAGGTCATACTCTTTGGCAATGGCTTCCAGGCCTGCTTTGTCTGTGGGGTCTTCATGTTTGAAATCAAGGATGCCCAGGTTTTTCCGGTTTAAATCGTCAATGGTTTGGGTCACGGCCGCTGCAAGGCCGGGTAGTTCGGGCAGGCCGATCAGGGGGGCGATGTCATTGAGTTTTGAAGATAAATACATAGTGGCTTTTATCTTGTCTGTCTGCCGGAGCAGGGCGGATACCTTGTTGTTCATCTTCTGGATGGCTGTGGTGAGCTGGTATTCAAGCCCGTTACTTGAGGTAATGGCCGGGATTTTTTCAATGAGATCTCCATGGAGGAGAACCAGTCCCATATATGCATTTTTAAATTTTAGCTCGTCATTTTCCATGACCCGGATCTGAACGGGCTGGATGCCGTAATCCCTGGCAATTTCCCTGTTTTTGTCCGCCTTGGCTGCAATGTCTCCTTCCTGGGACACATTATAGAAGGTGTAATTAAAATATTTGCCTGCCTCTGCGGAATATTCGGTGAGAAGATCTCGAAGATACCGTTCCGTATTGTTGTGGGGAGCGGGCAGATTTTTGGAGAAAAATACCTTGATGTTAAGCGGTTCCGACAGCGTTGATACAGCAGTTTTACTGGCGTCTGACAGGGAGTACATCCTGTTTTGGGTGAGGTCTGTCCGGAAAAACATTGTCAGTCCCACCACATTGATCAGGACAATCACTGCCGTGTATAAAATAAATTTAATATAGTATTCTTTAAGGAAAAGCTTACCCATTGTTACTCCTTAGTTCTTTTCTTTCATGGCAATGTAGGTTGAGAAAATAAAGACAAAGACCACGCTTGCAAAATAGATGATATCCCGTGAATCAATGATCCCTTTAGATATGTTTGAAAAGTGGGCATTGGCACTGATATATTCTACCATCGGCACCAGGCGTTCGGGTATGAAAAAGAGCATCCGGTCCAGAATCG
>PIVQ01000435.1 GCA_003354055.1 Desulfobacteraceae bacterium
GCCAGTCGGATAATACACACCTGTTACCCCACCGGTACCGATGGTGACAAAGGTCTGATCCGATGCCTGAACAGGAGCTGTACCAAGAAAAAGAACCATACCGAATAAAGCTGCAATACTAATAACCAAAAATTTTTTCATCGTAACCTCCAAATAAGTTTAATTTGTTTAAATATGACTTGTGTACATAGTCTGTCTTTGCAAATAAGCTAAAGAATTACCGTAAGTCAACGACCTTTAGTCAACGACCTTGCATCAACGACCTTGCGTTTTCCCTCCTTTCTTAATTTTTTTTAAAAATGCGATTCTCTGTAACAGAGCAAAAGTTGTGCCATTGCTTGAAATGCAGTGTATCAAGGGTTTTCACCCAGGTTCCACCCGTGGCGTTTTTGATGATATCATCAATCTTTAAAAAGCAACCCTGCTATTGAGAACAGATTCTCTGTAAATTAAGGGACATCGGAGCGATTTGACCATTTCATCAATTTTGAGCTTATCATCAACCTGTCAAAAGTAGATCAGAATTAGAGCGGTGCAAAAACCAAATGAAATTTATCGTTTTCCAAAGGATTTGTAAACCAAATTTTTCAGCGGGCTTTTACCTTGACATAATCCCATTTTTCGACTAATTGCTCAGGATTGACCCGAATATTATATTCGGATATTAAACGGTTAGAGATTTAAAGACCCGGTCTTAACCCCGGGTAGCAACACCCCGTTTTTACCTATAAGTATTCAACCTAAAAATTACGGACAGGTGGGCATGAATCCCAAAATTCAAACATATATAATGGAAAACCGGCAGGGACTTTTTGATCTGCTTGAAGAACTGGTTCTCATCCAGAGCCATTCAAAAAACAAGGCCGGGGTTGACCGGGTGGGAGAACGGCTTGCAATAGAAATGTCAAAAATGGGATTTACCTGTGAATTCTCCAGTCAGGAAATCTTTGGCAACCACCTCATTGCGAGGTCTCCTAAGTTTTCAACTGACAGAAAACAGATCCTGATTGTAGGACACATGGATACGGTGTTTCCGGAAGAGACCGGTTTTAATTGGTACAGGGAAGATGAGACACGGTGTTTCGGCCCTGGTGTGGCAGACATGAAAGGCGGCCTTGTTGTCGGTATATTTGCACTCAAGGCCCTGATACATGCAGGACAAATCAGGAATAGGCCGATTACCTTTATTTTTAACAGTGATGAAGAAATCGGATCCCCGACCTCAAGGGAGTTGATCCGGCAGGAGGCAAAAAAGTCGAGAATAGCCTATGTACTTGAAGCCGGGGGCCTGTCCAATGAGATCGTAACCGGGCGAAAAGGAAATTTTTCAGCGCGGGTTTCGATTTTTGGAAAGGCCGGCCACGCCGCATTTGCAGGCAAAGATAAGGCCAGTGCCATTCTGGAAATGGCACATAAAACCCTTGCCATTGAAGGGCTGAATGCACCTAAGAAAGGTATCTCAGCCAATGTGGGAACCATTCAGGGAGGAATCGGCCCAAATACTGTGGCAGATTGTGCAAATGCTGCCATGGATTTCCGATTTCTCACTGATAAAGATGCCGATGACGTCAGAACGCGATTTTCCAGCATCATTGCCGAGCCGACCATTGCCGGCACCCGGGCTGAAATGAAAATTATTTCCAGCCGGCCGGCCATGCCACAGACCCGGGCTAACCAGGACCTCTTCGCACAGATACAGACCCTGGCCAATGATTTGAGCACTCCTGTTGCGGAGGAGTTGCGCCAGGGGGTATCTGATGCCAATATTATTGCAAGCCAGGGAATCCCTGTCATTGACGGCCTGGGACCTGTTGGAGCCAAAGATCACAGCGAGGATGAATTTATTGAAAAGGCAAGTCTTTGGGAACGGAGCATTCTATTTGGCAATATACTGGCGCAAATATGATCCAAGGAGACCTTAAATCTATGAAGCCCGGATCCATGGGAGCAAATCTGTGTTCTCTTTTTTTGGGTATATTTTTTTTGGCCTTGCTCGTCCAAAATATCGGATGTACCGGGCCGCCTGATAATCTTACCACATCTAAAACAGATCTTCCCGTCAAGGTTCAGGATGGTTTTGAGATACCTAAGTTCCCCTCTGCCGGGGGACAGCTCAACTTTGCCAAATCCGGGTTTACAGATAAAAAGAAAAAAATGGCGGCCTACAGAGCGGTATTGACCCTGTTCCCTGAGGATCGTCTTGAGTGTGGTCATGCGTCAATTGGGATGGCCTATCTTCACCTGGAACCAGACTATAGGTTTGCAAGCCCCCTTGCAATCCGAAAGGCAGCCAATGATTTTAAAGCCATTATTGATGATTTTTCAACCCTGCCCGATGTTCTGGCAAAGGCCCACTGGTATCTTGGATGGATATATACAGAGCTTATGAAAACCCCGGAGAAGGGGCTGGTTCATTATTGGCAGATTGCTGGGCAATTTCCTGATATTCCAATGAATATGTTTCCGCCCGTCCCCTGGGTTAACATAGTCTATCCTTCTGACCAGACCCTGAAGGACCAGAAGCCTGCAACCCCACAAAAACTATGGGCCGAGGTTGCCCTTCTGGAGATCGTAAAAAATTGCAAGGACAAATCCCAGACAATTAAAGCCTTTGATTTATTATACGACAGATTTTTTTTAAGTCCTGCAACCGGTTTTGCCATAAAGGCCATGCTGGCTGACCCGGAACTTGCCGCCCATGCATTTGCCGGCGTTGACCCTTATCTGTCACGCAACACGGACAATCCCTATCTGGCCCGCGACATACGGACATTGGCGGAGGCAATTGCCCCGTGAGCTTTTTTCCAACTGCTGCCAAATTCAGACATTCCTTCAGGATCAGAATTTTTCTGGCCCTGACCCTGATCATCATCATCGTTATACCCGGAACCGGTTACTTCTGCTATCTTCAGGCCACCCGGGTTATTGAGAAACAACTTCAGGAATTTGCTATTGGGTCTGCAAATCAGATATCCAAACGGGTGGAATCCTTTTTGTCCCACCACACCTTTAACGTGAAACTGATCAAGTCATTGTTTGAAAACGGCCTGATCGACATGACCGATGATAAACAAATCCTCCAGTATTTTAACTTATTCCAAAAGGATCACCCGGAATTCTTTAATATTAATTTCGGGGACGAAACCGGCCGATTTTTAATGTCACCGGCACAGGTGCCCGAGGTTCACAAAACATTTGACCCCAGAATCCGGCCCTGGTATCAGGGTGCCCTGACCACTCTTGATATTCACTGGACAGATGTCTACTTATTTGCATCTACAAGAAAACCCGGTATGACGGTTTCCCTGCCCATCTATGATGCCACCCAAAAACTTCAGGCCGTCTGCGGCATTGACATTGATATTTCCTCTTTCTCAAGGTTTCTCAAAGGCATTAAAATCGGCACCAGAGGGGTTGCCTATATCTTTGACAACAAGAACGGGCGGATCATTGCCCACCCAGCCCTGGTTCAACAACCCTGGGAATCCTTTCATACGGATTTGCTGAGCCATGTTCATAATGATTTGAGTACCCGTAATAAACGCTTTGGCATGTCCCCATTCCAGGGACGCCAGTATTTTACAGCCTATACCGATTATCCTGGCAATGACTGGACCGTCGGCGTGACCCTGCCGGTCTCGGACCTGTTTGAAAATGTCTTTTCCATCCGGCGGGCCATTATTTCCCTGGTGATTGGGGGGATACTTCTAGCAAGCCTGCTCTCTTACCTCATTGCCATGACAATTGTCCGTCCCCTGACCCGGCTCAAACAGGGTATTGAACGCATCTCCAGCGGTGACCTGGACTATAAGGTTACCATCAGGGATCCGGATATCGCAGCCACCCTTGCCAATTCATTTAACCAGATGGCTGCCTCTCTGAACAAGAGTTCCAAAGAGCTGATACGGACCTACGGCGAGCTGGCTCAGAATGAAAAACTGGCTGCCGTTGGGCAGATGACCGCAGGCATTGCCCATGAGATCAAAAATCCATTGGGAATTATCCAGGGGTCTGCCCAGGTGGTGGCTAATCCTGATCGTCCCATTGAGATGCGGGAAAAAGCGGCCCAATTCATTATGGAAGAAGTGGACCGGCTCAATCATACCCTGACCACCTTTCTGGATTTTGCAAAACCTCCCTCGCCAAGAATTAAATCCATTGACATCCGATTGCTTGTGGAAGAGATCACAACGGTTCTCAAAACCCAGTACCCGGACCATGACTTCAAAATCACCACACCGGGAAAGGTCCCTGAAATTCCGGCTGACAGAGATCAGCTTCACCAGGTGTTCCTTAACCTTTTCATCAATGCCATCCAGGCCATGCCCCGGGGCGGGATGATTAAGATCTTAATGGATACCCAAACCCGGCAAAATCATGATACTATACCCGATGGTCGGGAAACCACCCCCATAAAAACACTGATACATCACCTAAAAATTGACATCCTCGACCAGGGATGCGGGATCAGCCAGGACCAGTTACAGGTGATATTTGATCCTTTTGTCAGCTTCAGAGACGACGGTATCGGGTTAGGTTTACCTGTTGTTTCCCAGATCATCAAGACCCATAAGGGTCAGATGGACATCCTGAGCCTGCCGGGAAAAGGCACACGGTTTACCCTGATTTTTCCACTTGATCACCAGGAGGACGGCAATGCCGCCACAGATATTACTCATTGAAGATGAAGACCGGATGCGCCAGGTCATTGCCATGCAGATATCAGATCTGGATCTGACCATCCATGAGGCAAAGGACGGTGAGCAGGCCCTTGATATTTTTGACAACCAGACCATTCACCTTGTGATCACTGACCTGAAACTGCCTAAGGTCAGCGGCATGGAAGTACTGGCCCATGTAAAGGAAAAAGATCCGGATATTCCAGTGATTGTGATCACAGCTTATGGATCCATTGAGAATGCAGTGAAGGCCATCCGGCAAGGTGCCTACGACTATGTGACCAAGCCCTTTAAGGAGGAGACGCTTAGAGACAGCGTGAAAAAGGCCATGAAGATCAGCCGGCTTGCCCATGAAGTCCGACATCTGAGGCAGGAAATCGAAGATAAGTTCACCTTTAAAAATATTGTGGGCAACTCCCCGAAAATCTGTGAAGTGCTGGAACTTGCAGGCTCCGTATCCCATACGGACTCTTCCGTACTCATCACCGGTGAAAGCGGGACGGGAAAGGAGTTGCTCAGCCGTGCCACGCACATGAACAGTCCCAGATCCTCCGGCCCATTCTCAACGGTAAACTGCGCTGCCATCCCTTCATCACTTCTGGAAGCCGAGCTTTTCGGTTATGAAAAAGGTGCCTTTACCGGTGCTCACAAACAGCAGAAGGGAAAATTTGAAATGGCGTCAGGTGGTACTATGTTTCTGGATGAAATCGGGGACATGGAACAGGATGTCCAGGCCAAATTCCTGCGTATTCTTGAAACCCAGCAATTTGAGCGCCTTGGGGGAAGTAAAACCATTACAGCCGATGTTAGAATCATTGCCGCCACCAACAAGGACCTATGGCAGATGGTTCAAGATAAAACTTTCAGGGCAGACCTTTACTACAGGATTAACGTCTTTCCCATCCATATCCCGCCCCTGCGTGAAAGAAAAGAAGATATCCACCGACTGAGCCTTCATTTTATCAATGAGTTTTCAAAGGCCTTTGGTAAAAAACCCCCTGCCCTTTCCGATCAAGGATTAAAAAAACTTCTCTCCTATCCCTGGAAGGGAAATATCCGCGAACTGAAAAATGTTCTGGAACGAGCCATGATTCTCTGTACAACAGATATTATCAGCCCGGATCATCTTATTCTCAACCCCTATCAGAAAAATTCCCTGGATACCCTGCCCATGGACGAACTCATCCCAATGATGGTGGACAACGGCCTGGAAGACCTTGAGAACAGATGTATCAGCTATGCCATGGACAAAGAAAAAAACAATGTTTCCAAGGCAGCACGTATCCTTGGTATCTCCAGAGCCACCCTGCGCTATCGACTGGAAAAGATGGAGAAGAACTTAGCCACCTAATCGACTATACATACCGGGACTTATACTTTGTTTTCTCATAAAAAGCCTCGATTCCGATTTCCCTGATGGTCTCATTCATGGTCACCCACCGGTCATATAGATGAGGATCGAATCCGGTATGGTCACAGGGAAAATCCGTACATTCAAAGCAGAAATCCACCCCTTTTCCCTGGTGGCAGGGGCGTACGCCACAGCCCCTAAAAAGCTTGCATTGCTCGCTACGACACCCTGTGCAGGATTCCCCTGCAAAATAGTCCAGCATCTCTTTAAAGTCAGGATATTGCTTGAACACAGGATCCCCCACCAGGGTTTCAAACCGCTTGGCATAGATCTCAAAATTCCC
>PIVQ01000436.1 GCA_003354055.1 Desulfobacteraceae bacterium
ATACGTTTTTTCAGGACGATTCTGGGCAATAGGATTAACAAAAAGACTTCTATTCTTATATAAGACAGGATTTCCATCTATGTTCGCTTCAAAGTCCAAATCTTTTCTAACGACACCATCTCCGCAAGCCAGGGGAAAAATTTCCGGAACTAAAGGGGCAACTGAATGACCAAGAACATCTTTTCCCGGTTTACCCAATACATGGGGTGTGATTCTTGCCAGGGTTGTTCCCTTTTTTACCGATGGTGGGAACTCATTTTGAGTATTTTCAAAGGTTACTGAGGAATCAGTATCAAAGAAAAACTCAATGACTTCATCACTTGATTGAGTGGGTGGAACACCCTCGGCAATTTTAAGTTTTGAACCTGCATCAGATTCATCTAAAAAGGTCTGTATTAGTGCGTTACTGCACACACCGAATCTGATACCATTTAATTTTAACCAGTTATGAAAGTGGTTGATATCTACTTTTTCAAACGAGTCTTTTATCCTATGAATATATGCAACCATCTTATCTTTAGACACAGAGAGTTCGAACAATTTATTTAATCGTTTGTTTGAACTTATTTCTGAATTATACCGGGATACAGCTTTCTCAAGAGAAAGCCTCTCTTTTTCAAGGTGTTTTTGAATTTTTAATATCTGAAAAACTTGATTTTCAGTTAGTTTAAAACGTTCTTGAAAAATTTCACCTAGATACTTTTTTTGTCCGGATTTTAAATCATCTTTTTGAATTTTTAAGGCCTGGTTCAACTGTTCAATTGAAATCATCTCTTTTTTTACAGCAATGGCACCAAACCGCATATTTATTGTCATTTTTTCTATTTCAGAAGTCGCAATATCATTCATTGCCTGCTCAAGAAGGTGATCCTGAATTCTATCCTGTGTCAGCAATATTGCAGTTTTATTTGCCAGAGTAATATCTTTATTCTCAAGCAGAATATCGCCTAATTTTTTACTCTTCTGAGTTTTTTTGAAATAGGCCGTTTGAAAATTAAGAGCCTTTTCTACAGCCTCCAAATTTACAAAATGATTGTTTACGCCAAGTTCCCCGAACCTCTTATCCAGCATTTTTATCATTAACTGTTTTCTAATAGCGAATAAAAAATCAATTTGTTCCCGAGGAAGTATGTTGTCTTCTATGAAAATTTTTAGAACCGAGTAACCGGAATCTTTTTGATATTGTTCTATAAGCCGGGATAAAATTTTTTGTTCCTGATTAGTCGTGATAAATTTGCAGTTAACAGCTAGTCTAATAAGGTCTTGATTCTCTTTTTGTATATCAGTTATGCGGGTCATACTTTTTAAACCTTCATAGCTAAAATTTTATAGCGCAACACTTGAATTTAAAAAACAACATCTATCTTGATATCCTTACGATTTAAAGGATATAGCAGCCAAAAAATTATGGCCACAACAAACAATGAGAGAATAGTATCAGAAACTTTATTTAGTAATTTGATAGATATTATAAAAGATAAAATTATTAAAAACAATGCAATGCAAAAAACACCTGCAAGTGATGGAATAATTTCAGATTCTTGAGGAAAGAAAAACCACCTTTTCCCATGCACACAGAGATGCCATTGTGGTGGATGCAGCGAGCGATTTTAAAACCCTTGAACCCTGCTACAACAGATTAATTTAAAAACTAACAGGGTACGATCACCTTGCAGGTGGTGGACCTTGATTGATTTTTCTATTGACTTCATTGGGATCGGCTGTTATGCATCATGTGTTGCACAACAAGCGACACCTATCGTTCTCCGATTCACTTTCTTTTTTTAATTTAGGATCGGGAACATAATAAATTGAGCAGAAATTGCGAAGCATTTTGGCTCATCTGTAAGGCGCATTAAAGGTATAATACTCAACGTATTAGGCCTTTGATGCAACGTAGCAGATGGTTCAAAAGACAATTAATTTCGTTCAACTAATTTGCTTTTCGATCCTTAAAAATAGAAATTTTCAACGATGAAAAAAGGAGGGAATGGAATGTTTTTAGATTTACGATCAGCGGTTTTTAATATTCTGGGCTGTCAAAAGAGAAAAGCACTTATCCTGGGGTTGATGTTAGTCATTTTGTTGTCAGGCCTAACCGGACACAGTGAAGGTTGCACAATCTTTCTTCTAAATGGCAGTGATCGGCAGATTGTGGCCAAAAATCATGATTTCATGGCACCGGATGGATTTTTGATTACCAATAAACGCAATATGTCGAAAACCGCGTTGATATATCTAGGGCAAAAACCTATAAAACCAGCTCAATGGACGTCCAAATTCGGAAGCGTCACCCAAAATCAGTATGGCCGTGAGCTGCCGTATGGAGGAATCAATGAAGCCGGACTGGTGGTGGAGATGTTAATGATGCCCAAAACAATATATCCAACCCAAAGTAAAGCACCGACGATTTCTCAGCTTCAATGGGTCCAGTATCAGTTGGACAACTACGCTGGCGTTAGGGACGTTTTGGAAAATCTTGATAAAATCAAAATACGTCCGACCCCCAAAGCACCGGGGCTACATTATTTCATTGCAGATCGAACCGGTGAATGTATAATTGTAGAGTTCATTAATGGTCAAGTCACACTTTATCAAGGTGATTCCATGCCATACAAAATTTTGACCAACAGTCCTTATTCCCAGTGCCTTGAATCTTTAAAGAACGGGCATCCACCGAAAAAAGATGGCTGGCAATCGGATGAACGATTTATCCGGACAGCCAAGATATTGGAAAAGTTTGATCCGGATAAGGCGGATGCCACACTTGAATTCGCGTTTACCACATTGAGCCAGATTAAATGGCAGGCCCCAAACCAATGGACTCTGGCTTATGATTTAACAAACCGCCGGATATATTTTCGGCCGAAAAATGCCAAATTCCTCCGGTTCATCGATTTGGAAGGCCTTGATTTCAACTGTGCCACCCCGGTTCAGGCGATAAATATTGATGGAGATATACCCGGTGATGCTGCGGATGCCATAATTGAATATAATAGCCAACTCAATAGAGACCTCATCAAGAGTACGCTTAGTTCATTCTCTTTAGGGCCGGAAGCCGGCGCAGCCGTATTCAATCACCGAACAAGGTATCTTGAAGAGGCAATCCAGTGCCGCAAATAGAAGATTGATATACTGATAAAATTCAATCGTAGACCTGAAACTGGTGCGCAATCTAAATAATATTGAACATATAATCAGGACTTTTTCCCTGTGTAATTTCAAATCAATTTGAAACTATGATTTAATTGTGCTGTCCCTGGCGCAACCAAAGACAATTGCTTGACAGCGATTCATAAGCTTTCTATAAATATATCTATTATCTGGCTGATTGATTCAAATGACCTTCAAATCTCAAGTAAAAGAGAGGCAGTATGAAAAATATCCTGGCCAAAGATGTGATGATTCCGGTTTCCAATTACGTGACGATCAAAGAGGACAGCAGCCTGTTCGATTTATTTCAGATTCTTGAGGAAAAAAAAACCACCTCTTCCCATGCACACAGAGATGCCATTGTGGTGGATGCTGCGGGCGATTTTAAAGGAAAAATCACCATGATTGATATTTTTAAAGCCCTTGAACCCAGCTACAACAGATTATTTAAAAACTATCGGGACGGTACGCTGACCAAAGAATCTGTTTTAAATGCGGCAAAGGATATTGGGCTGTGGCTGGAACCCATGAAAAATGTCTGTGAAAGAGGAAGGGGAATCACTGTTGCCGAGGTCATGCACGTGCCCGACGATGCAGATTTCATCCAGGAAGAGGACTCCCTTGAAAAGGCGCTACATGAATATGTGATGGGAATTCACCAGCCCCTGATAGTAAAGAATGGAGATCAAGTGACCGGTATCTTACGTTTCGGCGATTTATTTGAAATTGTCCGGAAACAGATGCTGGCCTGCCCCATTTAAATAAATTAATGACACTTCATCCGGGCTAACCGCTTGATAAAACCAGTGGATAGCCCGGACTTTTTATTATCTTTCCCCTAAAAAGACCTCACCCTTGGCCAGAATATCTTCTTGATCCTCAGGCAAAACCAGATGCTTGAGAAGTTCGCAGGTTTTATCCTTTAAGACCTTTGCAGCCGGTGGCTCCCCCTGGGATCGCCATTTATCCAGAGACGTATAGGGCCAGATGTTGCTGGAAAACTGGGAGGATTTAAAGTTCTGGGCTGTCAGGCCGGACATGAGATAATTTCCTCCGGGTCCCATCTGGGAGATATCGGAAAATCCCACCATGTCATCATCTATGGAAAACCCTGTGGAAAAGGTTTTTGACTGGCAGATGACATCATCGGCGTAAACCACAAGCTCAGGCGAAAAGACCAGGGAATCAAAACTGCCGCCCACAAACGGCACCATGCCCACCTTACCAAGGCAGCTTGTAATATGATTGGTGCACAGGGTGGTGGAGGATAAAAGATCTGCCCCCCAGCCGTTACTGCTGCCGGATGTGCCGCAGTGGGGGATATTGTAGGAAGAGATCATTTCCGCACAGGCCAGGTTCAGCAGCAGGGTGTGGGGGGAGTAGAAACTGCCGGCCTGCTTCATATCAAAGGCAGCGGGCAGACTCCCGAGGATAATGGGTGCCCCTTGCCTTACCAATTGACTGTAGACAAGTCCTGCCAGTAACTCTGCCGTCAGTACCACTAGGGTGCCGGCAGGAGTTATGGGACATGTGGCCCCGGACATGCCGTAGTTTGAAAAAATAAGGGGAAGCCCTCGTTCAATAGCGGCATCCATCTTCATGGTTGTTTCCGCATTCAATACAAGGGGGGTGATCGGGTTGAGATAGGGAATGAGAAAAGGATGGTCAGCCATATCCGGGCAAAGATGGCCTGCAAGATCCAGGGCCGGAACAAACCCGTCCCAATCGGAAATCAGCATCAGAATGGGCTTGGTGGTATTGGCGATCATCTCCAGTACACCGTAGCTGTCTGCCTTATCCGCAGGCATATCCTGAATAACACCAGGAGTCGACAAAAAATCAAACCCTTTAAGATTGTTGCTCAAACCGGCGGCAGCCGACATGTGATCACGGCAAAACGCAGAAATCTCTCCGGTAAATGGATCCTGATAATGAAGGTTTGTCACCCCGACACCAAAGACAGGCTGCTTCATGCCTGTTCCGTCAAGTTCAAAACCGGGGTTCCCCAGCCGGTCATAGACGTTTATGTTAGACGGCGCCGCATCAATGGCCCATTGAACAAGCTCTTCAGGTATACGGATCCGCCCGTCATCCCGGGAACTTCCGATGGCCTTTTCAAAAAGGTCTCTGGCCTTGGGATCATCAACTGCAATCCCTGTTTCACTAAGAACTTTCAGTGCATCTGCATGAACTTTTGCGATCTGCTCAGGGGTCATAACCTGAATTTTCGGCCGGACATCTAACATGATTGAAAGTCTCCTGTTTTTGCAACGGTAGGGTGAACGCGCCGTAATCACGGGCTTAAGGGTTATACAGACAGATAATCGCTGGGGTAAAGCCGTTCCAGATCAATGCCGCTCACCGAACTTGCCAGGTGATGCTTCATGGCGTCTCCTGCGGCCTGGGCATTGTTATTTTCCATAAATTCTAATATCTCCAGGTGTTCCGTAGGAGAAAGGTTGCTGGCATCTATCAGTTGAAAGAAAGGATCAAAAAGAATCAGGTAAATGGTTGTTTTCTGAAGCAACTCTTTTACGTAGTGAACCAGCACCTGGTTGCTTGACTTCTCCACAATTTTCAAATGAAATGCATCGTTTATCTCGTAATACCCCTGAAGTTCCCTTGCACGGCATAACGCCTCCTCCTTTTCAACAAGATCCTTTAGTTCCCTGTAATCAGAAGGAGTAAGATGGGGCTGGGCCAGGGTAACGGCCATCTGCTCCAGCTGGGCTCTGACCTGGAAGGCCTGGTTGATCTCCACCAGGGTCGGGCTGACCACAGACACCCCTTTATTGGGCACATGCTCGGCCAATCCCTCATAAACCAGGCGTTTAATTGCACCTTTTACCGTTGCCCGGCTCATATCCAGGCTTTTAGACAGGGGAACCTCTTTAAGTTTGCTTCCCTTTTTTATATAGCCTTTGCTGATGGCTTGCTTTATCTTGTTATATGCCTGATCTTCCTGGGTAACTACCATTCTATATTATTCACTCCGCAATGCTTAACGCCGGTCGGGCACAAGTTTTTTTATAAGTCCGACAGGTCTTCGTTTACAGGATATGGGCCAGAAACTGTTTGGTCCGCTCCTGTTCAGGGTTATTAAAAATTTTTTCCGGCGGTCCTTCCTCAACCCAGATGCCGCCGTCCATGATCATGACCCTATCAGCCACGTCTCTCGCAAAGTGCAGTTCATGGGTCACGGCAATAATGGTCATGCC
>PIVQ01001234.1 GCA_003354055.1 Desulfobacteraceae bacterium
TGACGGTCGGGTGCTATGGTCAGCTTGATATGGCCGATTTTCGGATCAAGGGTAGTGACCACGGCAACCCCTTCATGGGCTTCGAAAATAAACCGGATAAATCCGATTTTGGCCTTCTCCACCGTATATTCCTTAACAAGTGTCTTCATCATCATCGACATTACAGGCTAACATCCTTTTAAATCTCGCAATATATCATTAATCCGCGTGATATCTCAAATGAATTTTGGCATTAATATAATAATATTAGCGAGAATAGCTTAACTCTTGTAACATATTAATGACTTTCACATACCGCCTTGTGGTCGTTCACAGTAACTCGGGTTTAAGCGCTTTAGACTGCAAGCTCAAGGCTATAAAGTTTAAGCTGTGTTTCTTTACCACGTGGAGTCGTTTCTTCAATAAACGATGCATTTAGTTTGTCTGTATTTTCTAACCTATGCAACAGGTCCTCAGAAATTAAAAAATCTTTTTTCAACCGCTTGCAATCCTCCTGGATTCTTGCTGTGGTATTTAACACGTCCCCTATATAAACAATTTCTTTTTTTAATTCTCCAACCCAGGTAACAATTACTTCGCCGCCATGTATGCTTGCCTTAAATTCTGGAAAAAATCCATATTTATCAAGATACTTTTGTTTCAACCCTTCAATGATCTCCTTCATTTGAAAAAAGCAAAAAATAAAATTGTTGTTTTTTAAGCCACTTTTGTATGACCAACTCAGGACTATTTCATCACCAACATACTGGTATATTTCAGCGTTTGTTGAACGCAATGCCTCTGTAATATCCGAATAGTAATCTTTTAGGAACATGGCAAATTGGAAATGGCCTAATTTTTCAGCAATTGCGGTTGAGCCTTTAAGGTCAATAAAACAAAAAATACGTTCAACTTCCTTAGGCATATGATATCTTCCCAGAATATAGTTTAGCAACTCTCCTTTTCGGTGAAGGCTATTGATTTGACTTAGACTCACCGCCAGGACTACAATAAAAAATAGGCCTAATAGTTGAATCATGTACATTTCATCCATAAAATAATAAGCAATCAAGCCTTCAATGGAAAAGAAACCATTTCTAATGGCAAACCAAAATGAATTAATAATAAAAAGCCAAAAAGTAATAATGACTATATAGAAAACCGATCTCACTAAAACCACATATAAAAACTGTCTTTGTATAAATCGTTCTTTTAACAATATTTCAAAAATAATGACCGATCCAAAAATCAGTAAAACAGCTGTTATCGCTCTGCTTAGCAGCGGAATGAAATCTTGTGAGTCATTTGCATAGAACCGAACAATATATTCTGAACAAGCGTACAGAAAACCAAGAATGGCTCCAGTGAATAAATAATTTCGGATGGTAGTTTTTTCTCTATATAGTTTTTCAAGGCCCCTGGCAAAGCTTGATTTTTTCAAATCCATTTTTCAAAATCCTCAAATTATAAGATAAGGATCGGCTCCAAAATTACTTGATCTTTTGCTTTCAAAATACCCAGTCTTTTAAGGGGTTTTGGAAACAAGTTTCTGCCCTTCAGGGTATTTAGATCAAGTTATTTTGTAACGATTCC
>PIVQ01000437.1 GCA_003354055.1 Desulfobacteraceae bacterium
ATCCTTTTCCCTTCGGGGGAGAGTGACCCAAAAGAATCTGGTGTTGATCCCCGGGGTAGACGGAGCATTTGCTCCCCTCCTGCCTGAAGAATTTCAGGCCGTAACCTCCAGGGCGGAAATCCTTCCAAGGGATTGGGTCGGGTATGACGGGATATCCCAGGTCATCCTGGCGCCTTCCTTAATGAAACGCCTGACCCCGAAACAGGTCACGGCGCTTACAACCTGGGTGAAAAACGGGGGATACCTGATTGTCTCTGGAAGTATGAATTATGGTATTTTCTCAGATCCCCGTATTAAACGCCTGTTGAATTATTCCGTATCCGGAGTTGAAATAGTATCATCACTCCCTTCTCTGGAACGGTTTTGCAATGCGCCTTTCAATCCGGGTAAGGATTTCTGGGTCAACAGGATAGATCCCGTGGAAAAGGGGCAGGCTGATAATTTGGTTTCCCGGGAACAGGGCCCGTTGATCGTCAAACGGCAACAGGGCCGTGGCATTGTCCTGTTCATGGGGTTTGATCCGGCCCATCCTGCTTTTGTCCAATGGCAGGGGCAAAGAGTATTCTGGCAGAAGCTGGCGGATCTGCAACCTGAAAAATCGGAAGAGCCGGCGGCAGAGCCTGGGTCAATACCCATTGGTGAAGATATTCTCCTTAACCTTTTGAACCGAAATTTTCCTGATCCCTTTCCCAATATTTTCCTTGTTGCTCTGGGGCTTGTACTCTATCTTTTGCTTATGACCCGTGCTTTACCCCTGAAGTCCCCCGTCGGTTTCACAAGAGGCTTCCATATCATAGGCCTCATGGTTTTGATCCTTGTTTTTTCCGGTAGCGGCTTCCTGGTCTTTAGGCAGAGAGCCGAAGTCCGGGCCAATGTATCATTCCTGAGAGTGAACCAAAATTCTCCAAGGCTTGTCCTTGAGACCTACGGCGGGGTGTTTTCCCCGGAAGCCGGAATAAAAAAAATTACCTATGGGAAAGCCAACTCCTTTGTCCAGGCCCTGTATCCGGATTTTCTGCCCGGGGAAACCTGGCTGGAAGCTGAAATCAAAGCTGTGGAAGGATCTCTGACGCTGACCATGGACCGGTTTACAAGATTTTTTTATAAAACCTGGGGCTATCTTGATTCAGGATTCAGGTATAAAGCTGAAAAGGATGACGGCATCGTCTTAACCATTGATAATTTTACCAGCACCCCAATTGTCAACGGGGTGATCTACTATAAGCATGAATTTTATCCCATCGGAACCCTGGCCGCGGACCGGCGTACTATTTCCCGGATTAATACATCAGGTAATTCTCTTTCGGTTTTACCCGGGGGGCAGGTGGAAAGACTGATGCTGAAGGGCCGGGAAAACAGGCCTGATGTTCAACTTGCCCGGGAACTGGTCCTGGCATTTATGGATGGATTTGCCGGGAAAAATCAGGTCGATCCATCCCCGGAAAAAGAGGATACCATGCTTTTGTGCGGTTGGGTGGGGAATCCCGCCGGCACCGCCGGGCAATCAGAACATAGGCTTATCCTGTGGAAGATGAAAATTTAAAAGAGGAGTCCTCGCCAGATGATATCTGAATTTCATATCAAAGGTCAGGCCCCGTATTTCACGAGGGGGATGCTCAAGTCGTTACGGGGCCTGCTCTACTCCGTATCCGGATGCCTTCTTCTGTCCTGGTGGGTCAGTTCCTTTCTTGACTATATTTCCCTTGACGGTCTTGCCCTTGTCTTCCCGGCCGTTTTTATGTTTGCGCTGGTTTATGTCTCTTATTTTCACCTGAGCCGTGGCAGAGCTGAATATTCAGACCAGCCGGCACATCAAAAAGCCCATGCAACGCACTTTCTTCGTCTCCTGACAGGCGTTTTTTTTCATATCCTCTTTGTTCAGCTTCTCCTCTTGCCTGTACTGACCGTTTCCGCTGCCGTATCCGGTCTGTCAATTGCCTTGTTGGGAGCAGGTATTGCCGTTATTGCCCTTTCATCCCTGGTGGCGGAACTGATCGGTTTGTCTTGTCTGCAACTGGGAAGAGACAGTATATCAGGTCTTGTCTGTTCAAGGTTTTTATTCATTGGCCATTGTTTTTTGTCCGGTTGGATTCTGCCGGTATTAAATCCCATATATATTCTCTTTCAGATCCATAAAGTTCAGGGGGTGGGATCCTCCGTATTCCCGGAGATCCGGATTCACCTGGTTGCAGTCTCTCTGGCGGCATTGCTCCTGATTCTCTTATGCTGGTTCCTCAATTCAAGGAAAAAATTCTGATCATGGACCTTAGGAATCGTTACAAAATAACTTGCTCTAAATTGTTTCCAAAACCCCTTAAAAGACTGGGTATTTTGAAAACAAAAGATCAAGTAATTTTAGAGCCGATCCTTATCTCCTTTAAAACAGAAATCCGAAGGTTACAATTCCGGTATTATTTTTTGCTGGCTCTGGACGGGATCTGTTTTTTTCTGGGCATTTTTTCGTTTTTAATCATGATAGCCGGCGGATTAAATGCTTCAGGTCTCCTTATTTTTGATCTTCACCTGGTGATTATCATTTTATCTGTTTCTCTGGGGGGAAGCCTTGTTTTGGGTCTGGTCTCAAGAAAATCCTTTAAAACGGCGCTGGTCTCAGCAGATCAGCGTCTGGGGTGGAAAGACCGTGTGACCACAGCCTTTCAATGTCACGGGGATGATAGTCTGTACAGGGACAGTCTGGTACGGGATGCCCTGGACCACATTCAGTCTCTTGATCCCAAACAGATCCTGCCCTTTACACTCCCCAAGAGTTTTTATTGTTTTCTGCTGTTCTCTCTCGTGGCAGGTGCGGTGAATCTGATGGGTTCTCCCCCCACCGGTGACCCGATTGTTTTCAGCAGGTCTTCCCCTGAGCTGGAAGAGATTGCAAGGCAGATCGAGGGTCTGGGAAAGCAGTTGTTTTCCAAACAGGAAAAAGAAGATCAAAATTCCATTACAAATCAGATCCGGAAAACAGCCCGGCAGATGGCAGGTGCTGCACAGACCCCGGAGGGGGCTGTGCGCTCTTTGTCAGGCCTTTTTGATCTGATCCACCGGAAAATCGGTAACGATATCCGGGATCTGGAAGAGAAGATGGGACAGAACCAGGCCTCCCCCGACATTATTGCCCCCTCTCTCGGACCTGCCCACCCCCAACCGGGAAGACGACGATCGTCCAGGATTGCCTTTGACGACCTGAAAAAAAGAATTGAAGAGGCATTTGACAAAGGCGTGCCTGAAGATTTGGGTGACGCCCTTGAAGATATAGAAAATCAGTTGGCCCTTCAGGATTTCTTAAAGAATGCCATTCAAGACCTTGCGAACAAAGGGGGCGACAACCGGACCGCGGATGCTGAACCGGACCTGCCCCCTCAGGCCTCCCTTGAGGGAAAGGGCAAGGCAAATGCCGACAGGGGAAATCCGGCTGCAGAGCTTTCAGGTCCGGGCCAGGGTGAAGAGGCAGGATTGCAAAAGGTGTCAGACCATGAAAAGGAACTGGCCGGGACCCTGTCCTATCCGAACCCGAAAAAATCAGATCGGATCAAACCCAACCCATCCGCTCCGGTAAAAGATGAAATCGGCAAGTTTGAGGGTGGGGCCTTCAGGGCGTCCATCCGGGCTATCACAGCCCCTGGATTTTCCCTGAAAACGGAAAAAGAGATTCAAAAAATTTATATCCGGCAAAAGGAAGAGATCCTTTTAAAAGAACCCGTCCCCGTGGAATACAAGGCAGTCATACGGGATTATTTTTTATCCATTGGACTTGAAAAGGAATAGTAGATGGACAAAGACCTGCTGTTAACGGATGTGTTTGACAGGCTGACCCGGGAACTTTCTAAAATCATCGTGGGCCAGGAGGATCTGATCCGTGATCTTTTGATCTGTATCCTATGTGAAGGGCATGCCCTTATTCAGGGGGTGCCAGGACTTGGAAAAACCCTTATGGTAAGGGCCATCAGCCAGGTGCTTGACCTGAAGTACTCAAGAATTCAGTTTACTCCGGACCTGATGCCTGCCGATATTTTAGGCACCCATTTCATTAATGAAACCCGTTCCCCTGATTCTGCCGAAGGTCCGCAGGATATTCCGGGATTCAGATTTTACAAGGGACCGGTATTCGGCCAGATCATCCTGGCGGACGAGATTAACCGGGCCACGCCTAAAACCCAGTCAGCTCTGCTCGAAGCCATGCAGGAGGGGCATGTCACCCTTCTGGGCCAGACCCATGAACTTGAAAAACCCTTTGTGGTGCTGGCCACCCAGAACCCCCTTGAAATGGAGGGTACTTATCCCTTGCCCGAAGCCCAGGTCGACCGGTTTTTATTCAAGCTCATGGTCCGGTATCCGGATAGAGAAGAGCTTTCTCTTATCCTTGACAAGGTCATCCAGGCGGATTCTCCCCAACTGGAACCCCTGCTCACCGCCCATGAGATCCAGGCCATGATTCCAAGAATCAAACAGGTGCCCATTGCCGATCATGTGAAAAATTTTGCGGTTGAGCTTTTAATGGGGACTCATCCTGACAATGAAAGGGCCCCGGATGAGGTGAAAAGCTTTGTCCGGTTCGGCGCAAGCCCCAGAGGGCTTTTGGCCATGGTAAGGGCAGCCAAGGCAAGGGCTCTGATTGCGGGCCGGTACAATGTGGCAATAGACGACATCAGAGCCGTTGCACTTCCGGCGCTGCGCCATCGTCTCATTCTTAATCTGCGGGGAATTGCAGAGGGAATCGATCCCGACGCCCTGATTATAAAAATTATTCAATCCCTATAAGCGGCTGGACGGAAGACAATGGACTCTATTTTAGATGATGCCTTTTTAAGAACACTGGATGCCATGAGGTTCATGACCCGGACCGGGGGAAGTGGTGATTCGGCCGGTGTCCATAAATCCCATAAAAGCGGAAGCAGCATGGAGTTCATGGAGTATCGGAGGTATCATCCGGGCGATGAGATAAGGTATGTGGACTGGCATGTCTACGGCCGTACCAATCGTCTTTTCATCAAATTGTTCCATGCTGAAAAGGACCTTACCCTGCATATCCTTATTGATGTGAGCGGTTCCATGAAAGCGGGAGCGCTGGCCAAATCCGAGTATGCCAAAAAAATTGCAGCTGCCCTGGCCTATATGGGGCTGGCCAACCACGATCAGGTCGGCCTGACGGCCTTTAGCGACACCATCGGACCCTTTCTTTCCCCCGAACAGGGCCAGAGCGTCTATATGTCCATGCTCAACACCCTGTCTGCCCTGATCCCTGCGGGACGCACGGATTTCAACGGTTCGCTCAAGGCCTTTGCAGGCGGCGGGAACAAGCCAGGTCATGCCGTTATCATTTCCGATCTGCTGGACCCGGCCGGGTTCAAGGAGGGATTGAACGCCATGCTCTATTCCAAATTCAGCCTGAGTCTGATTCAGGTGCTTGACCCCATGGAGATCAATCCTGTGCTGAACGGCAGTATTACCATCCAGGATGTGGAGACCAAAGAGGAGGGGACTTTTTTCATCGATGAAAAGGCGGTTGCCCAATACCGGAAACGCATGGCTGCCTACCTTGCTCAGATTGATTCATTCTGTAAAAAACAGGCCATTGACTACCATCTGGTCCACACCGGACTTCCCTTTGAAGATTTTTTCATCGGATATTTGAAAACCGGCAGGGAGCGTCATTCATGACGATTCTCAATTTTTCAGGGTTATGGGCCCTTGTTCTGATTCCGGTATTGATTCTCATTCACCGGCTCAGGAACAAACCGGTCAGAAAAGTGACGACAACCCTGTTCATCTGGGAACAGGTCATGAAAGGCCGGACCGGCAGGCTCTCCATTGAATCCCTGGTTAAAAACCGCTCTCTTATTCTCCAGGCCCTGACCCTTTTTCTTCTGGTTCTGGCCCTGGCAGATCCCGGCGTTTTTATAACGGCGGCGGCCCCTGAAAACACCATTCTCATACTGGACACCAGTGCCAGTATGAAAACCCTTACAGGAAGCGGTGCCAGCGGTACCCGTTTTGACAAGGCCAGGCAACTCGCACTTGAAGAGATCGGCGACTTAACCGGTTCTGGAAAAATCATGGTGATTGATGCCGGCCTGGTTCCGGTCATTGCAGCCCCGTTTTCCTCTGATAAACGCCTGCTGGCCCGGTCCATAAACAGTATGCAGCCTAAGGATGTGGGAGGGAATATGGCTAAGGCGGTTTATCTGGCCCTTTCCTTTTTGACCCGGGATAATCGCCGTCATATCCGCATCCTTACGGACGGAGCCGGATATGATCTTGGTGCCGTTGTCCGGATGAATCCTAAAATCCAACCGGTTATTGTCAAGGGCGGGGAAAGAAATGTAGGGATTACCCGGTTTGAATTCAGGCCCCTGCCCGGGGC
>PIVQ01001235.1 GCA_003354055.1 Desulfobacteraceae bacterium
CAAGCCTGAAGATTAATTATTGACTAACACTCTGATTTTAATCTATATATATCGATTGTATTTTATTTTGGAATTAACCTTATAGTAATAAAGACGAAGAAAATGCAGACCATACGCGGCTTTAGAGATATATTACCGGAACACATCCCCCTGTGGCAGAGGGTTGAACAAGAAGCATCTGCCCTGTTTGAATCATTTGGATACAAGGAAATCCGGATTCCGGTGGTTGAAAAAACAGAGCTTTTTGCCAGAAGTATCGGGGAAACCACAGATATTGTTGAAAAGGAAATGTACACCTTTGCTGACCGGAAAGGGGATAAACTGACCCTGCGGCCGGAAGCTACCGCTTCCATTTGCAGATCCTATATCCAGCATAAACTCTATGCCACGGATCCGGTGAGAAAATTTTATCTGACCGGCCCCATGTTCAGACGGGAAAGACCCCAGAAGGGAAGATACCGGCAATTTTACCAGATCGATGCCGAAGTCTTCGGCATCGAATCGGCCTACATCGACAGTGAGCTGATCTTTCTGCTCAATGAGCTGTTCAGGCGCCTCGGACTCCAAGGCCTGTCTGCCCATATCAACAGCCTGGGCTGCCCGGACTGCCGCCCCGACTTTCAGCAGGCACTGCTGGACTTTTTAGGGGAACGCAAGGATGTTCTCTGTGAAAACTGCAAACGCCGGATGGAAAAAAATCCTTTAAGAATTCTGGACTGCAAGGTGGAAGCCTGCAAACAGGCCCTTGAAGGGGCCCCATCCACGATTGACCATCTATGTTCAGACTGTGACGATCATTTTAAGATTGTCCGTTCTTCCCTGGAAAAACAGGGCGTTGACTTTAAGGTGGACCACTCACTTGTCAGGGGACTGGACTATTATACCCGGACGGCCTGGGAAATTCAGACCACAAGCCTTGGCGCCCAATCCGCCGTTGCCGGAGGCGGCCGGTATGACCGTCTGGTAGAAGAACTTGGGGGACCTGCCACCCCTGCCATCGGATTTGCCATCGGATTTGACCGGCTGGTGGAGGTTATGGAACACTTAAATATCCAGGTTGAACCAGATGCCCTGGAGCTGTTTATTATCCCCCTGGGAGAAGCAGCCCAGGACTTAAGCTACCACTGGTCTTGCGACCTGAACCGGCAAGGCATCCGGACGGAAACCGATTTTCGGGGCAAAAGCCTGAAGGCACTGATGAAACGGGCCAATAAGCTTGCCGCAAAATATGTTCTTATTGCCGGAGAAAATGAACTGGCCGAGAAAAAAGTAATTTTACGGAATATGGAGACCAAAGAACAGACAGCTATCTCCATTGACGACTTGGTGCCGGAACTTACGACCCTACTAAGGATCGGCTCCAAAATTACTTGATCTTTTGTTTTCAAAATACCCAGTCTTTTAAGGGGTTTTGGAAATAATTTAGATCAAGTTATTTTGTAACGATTCCTAAAAAAATAAATGATTAAAAACGGATCGAGGAAAAAAACGTGACTGATTTACTTGGAGATATGAAGCGCACACACACCTGTACCGAACTGAGGGATACCCATATTGACCAGGAAGTT
>PIVQ01000438.1 GCA_003354055.1 Desulfobacteraceae bacterium
TATCTTGTTGAGTCCGATCCCATGGGTCATTGCCAGGACAAACTCCGGTATCATCTCAGAGGCATGATGTCCGACAATGGTTACGCCTAAAATGGTATCCCTTCCCGGAACAGTCAGCACCTTTACAAACCCCTCATTTTCAGAGTCTGCAATGGCACGGTCCAGGTCGTCAATACCGTAAACCGTCTTTTCGTAGGCAATGCCTTCTGCCTTTGCCTCATGTTCACAAAGTCCCACACGGGCCACTTCCGGATCCGTATAGGTGGCCCAGGGAATGGCCTTGTAGTTGACTTTGAATCTTTTAAATTTTCCAAACAGGGCATTGACCGCAGCATACCAGGATTCATGTGAGGCAGTATGGGTAAACTGATACCTGCCGTGGACATCCCCGCAGCAGAAAATATTGGGATAATTGGTCTGTAAAAACCCGTTTGCCCGGATCTGCCCTTTCCTGTCCAGGGTGATGCCTAAGTTTTCCAGGCCAAACCCTTTGGTGTTGGCCCGACGCCCCAGAGCGATGAGAATTTGGTCAAAGGGAATATCAATAGTTTCTCCCCCATGGTCGCAGACCAGAATATTCTGATCCCCGGTCCAGATCTCTTTGGCGCTATGGTTCAGACGCAGATCCATGCCTTCGGCTTTAAACCTTTTCATCACCGGCAGGACTGCATCTTCATCTTCTTTTTTCATGATCCGGCTGCCCCGCTGAACCAGGGTCACCCGGGTGCCGAACCGCTGAAACGCCTGGGCGAGTTCACACCCGATGGGCCCTGCCCCAAGCACTACCAGACGGTCCGGCTGCTCCCTGATATTCCAGATGGTATCCGATGTCAGGTAATCCACCTCAGCCAGTCCCGGGATATCGGGAACCATCGGCCTGGCCCCTGTGGCCACAACAATGTTTTTTGTAGTCAAGTTCCGCTCACCCACCCGAACTTCAAAGGGCGACAAAATCTCCCCCCGGCCCCGGATACATTCCACCCCAAGCCCGGTATAACGTTCCACCGAGTCATGGGGTTCAACAGCTTTTATTTTGGCCTGGACCCGTTCCATGACTTCCGCAAAATCAAAGGTCACATCTGCCTTTTGCAACCCGAAATCCTTTGCCCGGGCAGCCTGGGCCAGAATCCGGGCGGAGGCGATCAGGGATTTGGACGGCACACACCCGGTATTAAGACAGTCACCGCCCATTTTATGTTCCTCGATAAGGGCAACCTTTGCCTTTACGGCTGCTGCGATATAAGAAGACACCAGACCACCGGATCCTGCACCGATCACCACCAGGTTGTAATCAAATTTTGCAGGCTTTTGGAAGTTGGCATAGATCTTTTTTGCCCGGACCACTTCAATGATTTTTTTGGCAATCAGGGGAAAAATTCCCAACAGGGCAAAAGAAAAGATCAGTCCCGGAGACAGAATACCGCCCAAAGAATCAATCTTGCCCAGCATGGTGCCGGCATTGATGTAAACAAAGGTGCCGGGCAGCATCCCGATCTGGGAGACCAGGTAAAACAGCCCGGTGGGAATTGGGGTAAGACCCATGACAAGATTGATCATGAAAAACGGAAAGGCCGGTACCAGGCGGAGGGTGAACAGGTAAAACCCGCCTTCTTTTTCCATTCCCTCATTAATGGCATTTATCTTGGACGAAAATTTGGTCTGAACCCAGTCCCGGAACATATACCTGGAAAAGAAAAAGGCCAGGGTGGCCCCAATGGTGGAGGCAAAGGAGACCAGGATTAAGCCTATGAACAGACCGAAGACCGCACCGCCGGCAAGGGTCATCACCGCTGCCCCGGGCAGGGACAGGGCAGCCATAAGAATATAGGCCACCATATAAACGGTGATGGTAATCCCCTTGTTTGCCTGGTAATAGGCCTTGAGATTATCCAATTCGCCTTTCAGAGTGGACAGGGAAAAATACCGGTCCAGGTCAAATATAAAAAATATACTGACCAGGAGAAGAATTCCAAAGCCAATCGCAGCTTTTGTTTTAAGGCTTTTATTCATAGGAACCGCCTTTGCCTTTCAATGAGATCACAGGCCCTTTTCAATGGCCTGGAACCGTTTAATAAACCGCCTGTCGATATAGTCCTTGATCCTGAATGCGATCCGCCCGCTAAAAATAACATTATGCTTTTTTAATACCCCTTTACCACCCCCAAGATTGAAGATCATCAGATAATCCGGGCCCGGATCAAAGGCTTCTAAGCGGTCCGGGTTTCCTTCAAGGCTTGCCATGAGATTGTGACAGATGATGGGGTTTTCCCGGACGGCATAAACGCCTACCTTATCCAGGGGCTGTGGATAAAAATAAATACAGTCGCCCCCACCGAAAATTTCAGGGTACTCAGGGCATTGGAGGTATGCATTAACTTGCAGTCCATGATCCTGCCCTGTGGGAAGACCTGAGGCCTCAAATATGGTAGACGGGGTCACCCCAAGGGCCAGAAAGGTAAAATCCGTGGGCAGGGATTCGCCGGATGACGTAACGATTATTTCCTGACCGATTTTTTTGGCATATTCACCCTCCAGAATCTCAATGCCCCGGCCGGTCAAAATCGTTTTTACCCGGTCCCTCACCCTGGGAACAAACCGTGACATAAACCCTTTGCCGGCAATTATACGGATAAGGGGCTTATGGGACTTTGCCTTTTTTGCCAGCTGCCAGACGTTGCCGGCCACCTCAGCCGCAGACGGCCCGCCGCCCACCACAGTGACCACGGATTTTTTCTCTTTAAACAGGGCTTTCAAACGTTCCGAGGCTTCCATAAGCTTTTCAATGGGTTTTACCGGATATAGATTATCCGGCAGTTCCCCTTGGCAAGTCCCCGTTACAGCGTTCATGGACACATAAGATCCGGCATTAAATGAAAGCACATCATAGGTAAAGCTGTTGCCGGACCGTGTAAAGACCTGTTTCAGATCCGGATCAATGCGGACCACCCAATCCCGGACAAAAATCCCGCCCTGGGAGGTCACCACCTTCCGGGTGGCAAACCGGATATCATCCGGTGCATAGGTCTTACCCAGCATACCCGGTCCCATACCGGAATAGTAATGATAATGAGAGGGGGCAATCACCGTGACCTTGAATCCCTTATCAATAAAATCACTTATATGCTCCAGAGTCACCATATGGGCATGTCCCCCGCCCACCAGGATCAAATGCTTTCTCATATCTCTTCCATCAATCTGCCCAGACTTGCCAGATGGGCCTTTTCTTCTTCTGCGATTTTTTTAACAATGGCACGGGATTGATCTGACGACAGTGTTTCCCCGACCCGCTGGTAAAGATCCAGGGCCTGGGCTTCAATGGACATGGCCAGGGAGATCACATCTATGGGCGACCCAAGATCCGGCTTAAACAGGTCCAGGTATTCCTCAGTGGTCAGCCCGCCTTCCATGGCCTTTTCTCCGACCATGGCGGAAAAGTCCTTTTGACTGATATCCGGATGCCCCAGAGCCTGATACGCCTGGACAATGGATGCCTGATGCTTGATCTCAATCCTGGATAATTTTATAAACAGGGATTGAACCTTTTTATTTTCAGCCTGGTCTGCCATGGACAGGTAAAATTCCTGCAATCCCTCTTCCAGGGAATAGGCCACCTTTAGTACCTCTTCCGGGGTTTCTCCGTCTGAAAAGAGATGGATACCTAACTCCTCAGGCCCCACAGCAGTCTGGGACTGCCAAGCCCTGATACCGCCCGACACATTATATACCTTTTTGTATCCTTTGCCTGCCAGCATCTGCGCAGCCACCCGGCTGCGCCCGCCAACGGCTCAGTAGACCAGCGTGGGTTTTTCAGAATCAATCTCCGATAACCTGTCAGGCAATTCCGGAAGGGGAATCAGCAGAGCCCCCGGGATATGAGATTGTTTGTACTCCCCGGGCTGCCGCACATCCAGAATAATAATCTCATCGGAACCTGCCTGGTCAATTATGGATTTAGTCTTGTTAAAATCAATGGATTCAGCGGGTTTTAAAAACTGGAGCCACTTCATAATTCCCTCACTTTTCCTTAAATGACGGTCAGCTTATCCCAGGGGCTTAAAACTTTTGGGGCTTGCCCCGCATACCGGGCATTTCCACTCGGAAGGCAGTTCCTCGAACTTTGTTCCTTTTTTGATTTTTTTCCTCCGGTCCCCACGGTCCGGATCATAGATACACCCGCAATTGGCTATCTGACATTGATACATATCCTTTGGATCTGCCATTCTTTTTCTCCTTAGTCTCAATTTACTCAATTTCCTTACGACACTTAATTCAATTTCCATACCTGTCAGGCTTTAAGTTTCACTCTAAGGCCCTGTTCTTTTTTTCACCGGCCCCGCAGCAACCGCATATACCAGGGCGGAATCCCTGTTCAAATCAAAAAGCTGTCCGGCCTCCTCATCATAGATCGCCCCGATGCCGCAGCAGCCTAACCCAAGGGCTTCCGCTCCCAGGTAGATCTGCTGTCCCAGCCGGCCTGCAGTCATCATCAGAGACCTATATCCCCTCGGGCCGAAGGCTGTTTCAAGAGCTTTCAGGTCGGTGAAAAATAAAAAGGTAATTGCCGCCCGGCTAATCCAGGTTTGATCCAGGCAGACACTTGCCAAAGCCTTTGCCAATTGTCCCTTATTCATAAGATGAACCCGGGAAAATCCCCGGTCAAACAGATAAAACCCGTCTTCCAGCCCTTCCAGGTTCCGGCATACCATACCCGTTTGCAGAAAGCGATATGCTTTAACATTATCAGCCGCAAGACCTGCACGGAGCCATTCAAGCAAAACCAAGAAGGCTTCCCGGGAAACAGATGAGGATACAAAATTGCGGCGGGACCTGCGGCCGATCAAGAGGGGCTCAAGTATTTTGCCCCGGTTCTCCCGGATTTTCCCAGACTTCGTTTCAGAAGTTATATCCAGAGTTGCAACCGACAAACAGCCTGTTATCTTTGTTTCTTTGAAATCTTCGGGCTGTTGAACCGGAATGCCTGCCGCGTGGATCCCGGGCAAGACTCCATACCCCTTCATATATTGTTTCTCCTCAGGTCGGGCCACCGAATCAGGAAAATCCGGTCGTGTCGTTTTTGTTATGCGTTCCAGGATTTCTGACACACTCTTGTCCCAGCCGACCGTAACACAGACCAGGGGCACCTCGGCTGCCATATCCAAGTTCAAAAAACCCGCTATATCCCGATCACTGAAATCATAATCCACCCGGCAGGATATCCCCTGAGCACCCAGCACAAGTTCCAGAGTCCTGACCAGATGTCCTGCGTCCAGAAGCATGTATCGGTAGGCCCTGCCCCGGTATTTCCATGCACTGTTATAAAATGAGGCGGTGATTATAAACTGAGCCCTGTATTGTCCGGCCTCACAAGCTCGAACCGCTATCGGATGCTTTCCTGTCCGCAATTGTACCAGACAGGTATGGACAGGGTCATAATAATACACACCTGTCTCACAATTCCCGAATTTCCGTTTTTCCACGGATTCAATCACGAGGTAGAGGTGGCAGGGATAGAGTCCGCCGGCAGACGGAACGGTTCTGTAAAAGAAGGGAATTTTACCGGCTTGTCTAGTATAGGTAACCCCATAGGCAAAAAAAAGAAGATCTGCCAAAGATCCCTCCGGCGAAAGGACGCCCTTTCCACTCTTTGTGTCCAGTGAAATCTTACAGGGGTCTGAATAGGCTTTAAAGGGCTGTGGGTAATTATTAAAATCAAGAGAATGGGGCGAGATCCTATGACGGATATGAGCATGAGCCCAATGGTAATCAACAGCAGAGTTGCTCGTTTTCGCCATCAGCCCGCCTTTTCAGTATTCATGTCCGCCATCCTTAAAAAAAACAGGGCGCAGTCACCTGCGCCCTGCACCCTAAGTTTTATTCTTCCCCGTCAGCCTCCCCGTCGTTTTCTTCCCCGTCGTTTTCTTCGACATCCGCTTCCATGACCATCATACACTCATGGCATTCCAGTTCGATATTGGGCACATCCCCATAGCGTTCTTTCAACTCTTTCTCTGACATATGGGCTGTTCCGCCACACCCGCACTGGGGGCAGGATGTGGTTATTCTATATTTTTTTTCACTCATGACACCCTCCTACAATCGGTCCTGATTTTGGTCTTAAGACCCCTCACCCTTGATTCTCGGATCATTGGGTTTGCCTGCGCAATCCGGTGTATAACAGCTATTATCCACAAACGCGCAATCTTTCTTACAGGACGGGCATTGCTCAGGCGGTGTATCCGCTTCCAAATTATATCCGCATTGATCGCAAATCCAGCTGGCCATAATCTTAACTCCTTTATTTTCTTAGGATGGCTCCCGTTAATGATTCCTTGCTCTTTTT
>PIVQ01000439.1 GCA_003354055.1 Desulfobacteraceae bacterium
CTTCAGCAGATCTTTGACAATGCCCACGTGGGCATTCTTTTTATAAAAAGCGGCCGAGAACTATACCGGTGTAACACACGAACCGCAGAGATCTTAGGCTATGCGTCCCCCAGGGAAATGGTCGGCATGAGTACGACGAAGGTCCATCTGAGCTCTGAAAACGATGAGGACTTCGAAAAACGATTTTATTCAATCCTTGCCAGAGGTAAACAAGTCCGCACAGAGTATCAGCTCAAACGAAAAGACGGTACAGGAATCTGGTGTTCCCTTTCAGGCAAGGCGCTTGATCCCAAAAGTCCTCCGGACATGGACAAGGGGGTGATCTGGGTAATCGACGATATCTCTGAAAAGAGAGAGGCCCGGCAGGCCCTGAAAGAAAGTGAAAACCGGGTCAGCACCATATTAAACGCAATCAATACCGGTACCATGATCATCGATCCTGAAAACCGGACCATTGTGGATGTAAATCCTGCGGCAGCGAGAATGATCGGTCTGTCCAGAGATAAGGTCATCGGCCGTAAATGTCACAAATTTGTCTGTCCCAGGGAAGACCATGACTGCCCTATTCTCGACGGACTTCAAACGGTTGACAATGCCGAACGTATCCTGCTCACGGCCGACGGCCGGGAGATTCCCATCCTCAAAACCGTTGTCCAGGTGATGCTGGACGGCAAAAACCAGCTTCTGGAAAGCTTTGTAGACCTGACCGGACAGAAAGAGGCAGAAGACGAGCTGCAGCGAAACCTCAAGGAACTGGAAAATTTCTACAAGCTCGCCATTGGCAGGGAGGAAAAGATGATCTCACTCAAAGAGGAAATCAACCAGGCTTTAGTAAAGCTGGGGCATGAAGAAAAATATATTATCAGATAATTACCATTATGAAACATACTTAAAGGAGACAAACCCATGAGTTCCACAGAAGCAGGCGACATAAACAATGAACTGGCCCTGAACGTTCTCCAGCAGATCCCAACCCCGGTTATGGCCGTTAACCGGTCACTTGAACTGATCTTCATGAACCAGGCTGGACTGACCCTGATCGGAAAGAGCTGGGAAGAGATTCAGGGACTGGCCTGCAGCAAGGTATTCAACTCCAGCCACTGCGGCACCGAGGACTGCAGGATGCAGCAGGTGATGAACGGCGGTCCCACCCTGACAGTCAGAAATGAGGTAAATCTCAAGGGCCGGGATATCCCCATTGAATATACGGCTGCCGCCCTTAAGGATGCCCAAGGCAACATCGTGGGCGGACTGGAGTATATTCTGGACATCACGGAACGGGTCAGGCAGGAAAAAAAGCTCAAGGAACAGAGCCAGACCATCATGGAAATCTCCACACCCGCCATCAAGCTCTGGGACAGGGTCGTCATCCTTCCTGTGGTCGGGGTGGTGGACTCCCTGAGAGCCCAGCAGATGATGAATACCATGCTAAAGAAAATCATGGAAACCGCGGCCAAGGTTATCATCCTGGATATCCAGGGGGTAGCGGCTGTGGATACGGCTGTGGCCAACCATTTAATCAAAATTGCCAAGGCCACCAAGCTGATGGGCTGCAAGTGCATTATTTCAGGGATATCCCCTGCTGTGGCAGAGACCCTTGTCCAGCTGGGCATAGAGCTGGGAGACATTTCCACCAATTCAACCCTCCAGGACGCCCTGGCAGATGCATTTTCCCTCATGAGCCTCGTGGTCTCCCAAAAGGGACAGGGCAATGGATGAGCATGCCGCAATTTCAGGTGCAGGCCTCCATGTGGTCAATGACTGCCTGATTGTACCTGTGGCTGCCGATCTGGATGAGGACGGGCTGGAACACCTGAGAAAAGAGGTATTGCACCGCCTGAAAGCTACCGGGACCCGGGGGGTACTCATCAATGTCTCTGCGGTTTCCATTTTAGGGTCTTTTGGGTTTTCCATTCTCAAAAATATGGCCAGAGCCGTTGAAATGATGGGCGGACGGGCGGTATTTGTGGGGTTTCAGCCGGGGGTGGCTGCCGCTCTGGTTGATTTTGATGCGGACCTTGACGGTATTCTGACTACGGTCACTGCAGAGGATGCCTTTGATCTTCTGGCCGGTCAGCCTGAAGATAACGTCCCGGAAGACAACACGCCGGAAGAAGAGAGTGAAGGGGATAATGGAACTTTCATTTGAAACCCTTGAATTTGAGGTATCCGTCCCTTCAGACAATGCCCAGGTGGTGTTCAGTACCAGGAAAATGCTTAAAAGCATGGGGTTTGACGAGGTACGGCAATACCTGATTGCATCGGCTGTGTCGGAATTATCCACCAATATCATCCGGTATGCAGACAAAGGTACAATCCGGCTGAACCAGATCCGGAACGGGGACACCACAGGCATTGAAATCATTGCCCGGGACGAGGGTCCCGGCATAGCGGATATTACCGAAGCACTGACAGAAAATTACAGCAGCGGAAAAGGACTCGGACTCGGACTGCCCAGTGTCAAGCGGATCATGGATGAATTTGATATCCAGTCCGTTCAGGGCAAAGGGACACGGATCCGGGCCGTGAAATGGATAACCTGACCCATGACAGATATTGACCTTCATATTGTACAACAGGCATTGACCGGGTTTGACGATGAATGCGGCGATCTGGGATTTTCTAAAAATGACGGTAACACCTGTTTTGTAGCCCTTGTGGATGCGTTGGGCCACGGGAAAACCGCCTTTGAGGTAGCGATCATGGCCCGGGACTATCTTGAAACCTGCCATGGCAGGGAACCTTCCGAGGTAATAAAAGGGATTCACGACCATCTTAAAGGAACACGGGGGGCAGTGGCTGCCGTCTGCAGGTTGAATCTTGACACCGGATGCCTCACATACTCGGGCATGGGCAATATCACCCTACGGATATTGGGCAGCAGACAGGAACGGCTTGTCACCCGGGAGGGCATCTTAGGATATATGATTCCAACACCTAGACAGAAAGAGACGCAGTTGTTTCCCGGGGACACCTTCCTGATGAGTTCCGACGGTATCAGAGAACATTTTGATCCGGACGAAATCCCGGAACTTTTCACAGGCAGCGCCAAAGATATTGCCGAAGGCATGATACGGCAACTGGGTAAAAAAAATGATGATGCATCCTGCATTGTATTGAGGTACGGCATATGATTGATTTGGGCAGGCTAAACATAAGCACAAGGGCCGGGTTGAAAGCAGCCGGCCTGAAACTCCACAAAATGGCCAAAGATTTCGGATTTGATGATATCCAGGCTGTAAAATTCTCCACGGCATTCACAGAACTGATCGGGCCTGAAAACCTGACCGGGCACACGGACATCCGTGTCAGCCTGGGGCTTGACAGACAGCAGAATGGATACGGTATCTGCCTTTCTGTGGAATCCCCGACCGATCCCATACAAAAACCGTGGGCAGCGCAGTTTTTTAATACCACCGTCACAGCAACCCAAGCGGCCCCGCCATATCAGTTCGAGGGTTTCAAACCACTGCCGGAAAAAGATTTCAGTCCCACCGAAAGCAGTGTTCAGGCTATCCGGGAGCTTTTATCCCAGCCGTCCAGACAGGAATTGCTCAACGACCTGCTCAAAAAAAACAAGGCCCTTAAAGCAGCCCAGGAGACCACGGAAGCCGCCACCTTCAAGCTGCAGGAACAGGTGGATGAACTGGCCAGGGCAAAACGGGCCATGCTCAACATCATGGATGACCTGGACGATGCCAAAAAAGAGGCTGAATCCGCCACCCATGCCAAAAGCGATTTCCTGGCAAATATGAGCCATGAAATCAGAACCCCCATGAATGCCATCATCGGAATGTCACACCTGGCCCTGAAAACGGAACTCACCCCCAAGCAGATCGATTACCTGGGCAAGATTGACGGCGCCGCCAATTCCCTGCTGGGCCTGATAAATGACATCCTGGACTTTTCCAAGATAGAGGCAGGGAAGCTGGATATGGAATCCCTTCCGTTTTCCATTGATGATATCATGGGATCGGCCTCTGATCTGGCAGCCGTAAACACCGCTGAAAAAGGACTGGAACTTCTGGTCCGGGTGGAATCAGATGTGCCGCGTATGCTCCTGGGCGATCCACTGCGGCTGAAACAGATTCTTGTAAATCTGGCCAGTAATGCCGCCAAATTCACGGAAAAAGGCGAGGTGGAGATGTCATGCAGACGAATCGAACAGGATAAGGACTCGGTGATGCTCAAGTTCTCCGTCCGGGACACCGGCATCGGCCTGACACAGGAACAGCAGGGCAACCTATTCCAGGCCTTTTCCCAGGCAGATACCTCCACCACCCGGAAGTACGGGGGGACGGGACTGGGACTGACCATTTCCAAACGCCTGTCTGAAATGATGGGGGGCACCATCGGGGTGGATTCAGAATACGGAAAAGGCTCCACCTTCTTTTTCACTGCCCGTTTAGATATTGCCGACCAGCAGGCCGCCTGCAAGCAGGTGGATGCGAAAGACGTCCTTCACCAGACGAAAATCCTGGTGGTGGATGACAATGCCACGGCCAGAGAGATCTTTCAATCCTACCTGGATACCATGGGATTCAGAATTTTCATGGCCGATTCAGGCCATGCCGCCCTTGAGATGATTCAATCCGCCCCGTCAAAAGATCCCTTTCAGATGGTGATCATGGACTGGCAGATGCCCGGGAAGGACGGTATTGAAACCAGCAAAGAGATCCTTGCCTTACAGGACCTGAATCCGCTCCCTAAAATCATCCTGGCAACAGCCTATGACAAGGAAGAGGCCCAGAACCAGGCCAAAGATATCGATCTTGCCGGCATCATTGTCAAACCCCTGACCCAATCCACTCTGTTTGACGCCATCATGACGGCCCACGGCCGTGAGGTAACCGCAAAAGGGCGGTCCAATGAGGCCTACCTTGAAAAGGTTGAACATATCCGGGGCGCCCGGATCCTGCTGGTGGAAGACAATGAAATCAACCAGCAGATTGCCGTTGAAATCCTTGAGGGGGCAGCATTGTCGGTAACGGTTGCCAACAATGGAAAAGAAGGGGTAACAGCTGCCCTTGAAACCCAATTCGACCTGGTCCTCATGGATATCCAGATGCCGGTGATGGGCGGGATGGAAGCAACAAAAATTATCCGTGAACACAAAACCGCTGAAGCGCTTCCCATTGTTGCCATGACGGCCCATGCCATGAGCGGGGACCGGGAAAAAAGTCTGGCCGCCGGCATGCAGGAACATGTGACCAAGCCGATCAACCCGCCGGAACTTTTCGGTGCTTTGGTCCGCTGGATCAAGCCAGGGGTTAGGAAAACCCCCAAACCCAAATCGGTTAAGGCAGACGCCCCACCAGTATCTTTGCCCGAAGAACTGCCCGGCATTGACATGGCCCGGGGACTTACGCGAATCAACAACAATAAACGGCTGTACCGGGATCTGCTGTTACGGGTCAAATGCGATTATTCGGATGCAGGCAACGACATCCGAGCCCTCCTTGACAAGGACGCCCGTGAAGAGGCCCTGCGGCTGGCCCACTCAATCAAAGGGGTGGCAGGCAACCTTGGGGCCGGAGACCTTCAGTCCGCAGCCCAGATATTGGAAGCCGGGTTGAACAATCATGAGGATGTCAAGGAGACTCTGGTTCTTTTTAACAGGCAGATGGATATCGTTCAGACGGGGCTTGCAGTGATCAAAGATGATGATCCGCAGACATGTGCACTACCGGGCGAGCTATCAGATCCTGAGGACATGATCGCGGTTATAGATGAAATCATTCCTTTTTTGAAAAAACGGCGGGCCAAACAGGTCAAAACCTGTTTAGAAAAAATTAACGCACTTGGCTGGCCTGAATCCCTGGCAGAAGACATCGTCACCATAGGCAAGCTGGTTAAACGCTACAAATACAAGAATGCACTGCCCCTGGCGGAAAAGATTCAGGCAGAACTTTCAGGATAGGTCCCCCGTACAGATTGACAAGAGCAGTCCGCCCCTGTAAGACTATTTGCCATGACCCTTACCCGCAAAGATATCGGCAGTTTGTTTCCCAATATTGACATGAACCGGGTCTCGTTTCTCTCCCTGCTGGATGACTTTTTTGAAGGGGTTATGGTCACCGACCATAAGGGATATGTCCTGTTCATGAACGAAGAGCAGGCAAGGATCGATGATCTGCCCGCCCAATCTTTGGTGGGGAAAAAAGTCACTGATATCTACCATGTGGATGACGGTGACAGTCCTGCCATGCAATGTATTAAAACAGGAAAACACATCAAGGGCCTGGCCTGCTATTACCGTACCTGGACAGGAAAAATCGTTAACTCCATCCATAATATTTTCCCCTTGTTTGACGGTCCTAAACTTGTGGG
>PIVQ01000440.1 GCA_003354055.1 Desulfobacteraceae bacterium
CCCGGAAAGGCCGTATACCTTTGCCGGGGTTCTGGTCAGGGGTAAAAGGGCACGGAACAGAGCCATGCCGTGATGGAGGACCAACCTTTGAAGTTCAAACAGCAGTGATGCCGGCGTACCGATCTCCATTCCTAAAATTTTAGTTCTTTCACGGTTCCATTTGGGAAGGGAACCGCCTGCGTCGGAGCTGAAGCAGAGCTGTTCAAAGACCTTACGTTTATCTGCTGTGAGGGCAAAGTCTGCTGCGGATAGATGGGGATCATTTTTCTCCGGCACCTGTGTCAGGCAGGTGGCATCGATAAATGTCCCCTGTTCTGCAAGTTTGAGTGCCTGTTCTGCAACGTTGCCGGTTTTCTTATTAATGTGGGTGGGAACAAAGATGTCCGGCCCGATGGCATGTTGATCAATGGCTTGAAATATTTTATCCAGTGCCTCCGGGTTGGCTCCTGTGTGAATGGTGATGATCCCGGGCTTGCCTGAAACCAGGCCTGCCACCCTCACCTCCGAAGCCAGGGCTGCAAGATCCTTTGTTTCATAGCAGGGTCCCCGGTGGTCTGCCATGGCAAGTTTTACCCCGATCACCGGAGTAAGATAGGTGATATCCCGTCCCACGCTGCCGCAGACCGTAGGGGAGGGTAGCCAATAGGCGCCGGTGAGCATGAAGGCGGTTATGCCTTCCGCATTAAAACTTTGAGTTTTTGCATACAGGTTTTCCACGGTCCGGGTCAGGGAATCGGTTCCCAGAAGGCCCACTGCCGTGGTCACCCCGTTGGCAATGTTCATGGACAGGTTCATTTCCGGTGTCCGGGACTGGAATCCTCCCTCTCCGCCGCCGCCGGTAAAATGCTGGTGACCGTCGATAAATCCCGGCACCACTGCCATACCCTCCGCATCAATTATCCGTACCTTGCCCGGCAGGGATGCCGGATCAATTTTCTGCTCTATGGCAAGTATCTGACTGCCGCCTGTCAGGATATCGCAGCATCCCAGATCCTCCGGTGAGAATAGATGGCCCTGTTTAATTAGAATCATAGTTTTATATCATATAAAAGTTACGGCCGGCGTCAGGCCGGCGGAAAATTTAGGTTTATTTGCAGGAGTACCGGGATCAGCGGTTAAATTCAAAGCCGCTGAATCCCTTTGATCGGATCGGTACAAGGGTTTCTCCCTGTTTTTGAATGATCATGCACTCTGTATTGTCAAGGCTTTCCACCAGGGCAATCCCCTTATCCGTATCCATGACCATCAGGGCTGTGGCAAGACCGTCTGCCCGGGTGCAGGTACTGGTGATTACCGATGCGCTGACGATGTTGTTGCTCACCGGATACCCGGTTCTGGGATCAATGATATGGGAGTAGGTTTTGCCTTCAGACTCAAAAAAGTTTCTATAGTTACCGCTGGTGGCGATGGCCATGTTGTCCAGAGAAATCACTTTGAAAAGCCCGGGGTTCAGAGCGGATTTCTCAGGTTTTGAAATACCCACGGTCCAGGATTTTCCCCGTTTGTTTTTTCCTGACCCAACCAACTCCCCCCCGATTTCCACAAGATAATCCCGGATGCCGGCATCGGCAAAGAGCCGGGCGATTTCATCCACCCCGTAGCCTTTGGCAATGGAGCCTAAATCCAGAGTAATGCCGGGTGCGGTTTTGGTCAGGGTATGGTCTTTAATAATTAGTTTTTCAAACCCGGTATGTGCAAGAGCCGTTTCAACGGCCTCGGTCGAGGGCATTTCGTTGGACCGTCCCTTGGAGCCGAATCCCCAGAGATCCACCAGAGGCTTTACCGTGCCGTCCCAGGCGCCCTGGCTGCGAGTGTGCAGGTCCCGGCATTGCAGCAGCACCTGATAAAAGTCCTTTGACAGTCGGAACGGCTGATGGTCAGAAGTTCGGTTGAACCGGGAAATCTCACTGTCCTTCTGGTACATGGACAGCCGGGCATTGACCTCCTTGAGTCTTATATCTGTTTTCTTCTGCCACAGGGTTTTGGAAACCTTGGTGGAAGTCAGAAATTTTATCCGGTAATAGGTGCCCATGGTTTTGCCGGTAAGGGTATACTCTTTGGCAGTGGATGTGCCGGACAGCGCCGGGAGCAGAATGAGCAGAGCCAGAATTATGATTCGAATGAAGGGGCGTATTTTAGGCATAAGTAAGATCCTTTGGTGTTCTGTTTTGTGTGCTGTCCTACCCCTTAACACAAACAGAGGGGGGGCCACAAGGGTGAGGGTGGGCAACGTTTGAATATCAACCGCCGGTCCGGACGGGATGTTCGGCCTGATCGATCAATTTCCAAGCGGCTGAACCTTTTTTGCGTTGTGTTGCTGCATTGGCAGCCGCTTGAAAATTGCGACCTGATGGCTCGGACACCCGATCCGGACCTACTCGGTAAGCGAACCGTTTATTTGATAGGATAGGGGAGATCGCTGCAAATAAATTGATATTTTTCAGGGAATTGGTATGATGCCGGAATGGTCTTATTTGTAACCGTCCACCTTGCCTGTACTTTCCGTTCAGGCCGTCATCACAGGTTGACGTCTGATATGGTGTGGCCTCCGGAGACCTTCTTGACACAAGGCTTTGCACGGTGATATTAAAAGTCTGACTTTTAAATTTTGCAAGATTATAAGACAAAATACTTAGGAGGGCCGCATGGATGTACCCATAGATTTCAAAGGGATCACAGAGATATTTACCCGTGCCTGGGATCAGGGCCGGGATTTTCTGTTTGAATACGAGGTGTACGAGCTTCTGGCCCGGTCCGGATCGGAAACCCCACCGAAAAGCAACATTATTCCCAGGGGTGCCAGGTGTTCGGACGAGGAGTTGATCGCCCTGCCGGGTGATAAGACTGTTTTGAAAATCGTTTCCCCCTATATTATCCATAAAACCGAGGTGGGCGGGGTGCGTGTCGTGGACAAGGAGCCCAACGCTATCCGTTCTGCGGTCCGGCGGATGATGTATGAGGTACCTGAGGCCTATGCCGCCCGGATGGGACAGCATCCTGAAGGCGTGCCGGACCATTACCAGGGGCTTTCCGGGGAGGCGCTGCTGGCTGCCGTATCCGGGGATGTACAGGGGATACTCCAGGTTCAGTTCATGCCCCCGGATTCTTCGGCATTCGGCAATGAGCTGATTGTCGGGCTTCGTCATACCCGGGAATTCGGCAGTATCCTCTCCGCAGGTCTTGGAGGAACGGATACGGAACTATACGCCAAGCGGTTCAGAAAAGGACAGGCCATTGTTGCCTCATCCACAGCCCTGGGAGACGGGGAGAGCTTTTTTCAACTCTACCGCCAGACCATTTCTTACCGAAAGCTGGCCGGGCTGACCCGGGGCCAGCGTCGTATCATTACGGACGAGCAATTGGTGGAATGTTTTGAATCCTTTATCCAAATGGGTAATTATTTTGCCCAGGAAAATCCCGATGCCCCCTTTGTCATTGAGGAACTTGAAATAAATCCCTTTGCCTTTACCGATTATCTCATGGTGCCTCTGGACGGGATGTGCAAATTTGCCAAAAAGACCTTAGTGGCTGCAAATCGTCCGGTTGCCAAAATCCACAATCTTCTTCACCCCAAACGCATCGGAATTATCGGGGTTTCCGGCACCCGGAAGAACTTTGGCCGGATTATTCTTGACAATATTCTGGCTGAAGGCTTTGATCCCGACGGTGTGGTGGTCTTTAAAAAGGGGGTAGATGAGCTTGACGGCATTACCTGTCTGCCGGATCTTTCTGCCCTGTCTGACAAACCTGAAGATAAACTGGATCTCTTTATCGTTGCCGTGGGCGCGGCCCAGGTGCCGGATCTGGTGGAAGAGATCATCAAAAAAGATGCAGCCAGGAGTGTGATGCTCATTGCCGGCGGCATGGGGGAAACCCATGACAGCCAGGAGCGGGCCGAGCAGGTGATGGCTATGATAAATGAGGTTCATGCCAAAGCTGTGGAGGCTGCGGATGGTGGCGGCCCTGTCTTTCTCGGTGCCAACTGCATGGGGGTTATTTCGAAACCCGGCAAGTTTGATACCTGGTTTATCCCGGAGGAAAAATTACCAAAGGCGCGTGACAATGCAGTGTGCAGGGCCGCTTTGATCAGCCAGAGCGGGGCATTCATGCTACATCGAAGCCATCAATGCCCACAGTTAGCACCCGCCTATATGATTTCCATGGGCAATCAGACTGATCTTACGCTTGGGGATATGGTGGCATACTTCAAGGATTCGGATCAGGTGGATGTCATCGCCGTCTATGCCGAAGGGTTCAATGACCTGGACGGCCTGGCCTTTTGCCGGGCGGTTCGCGAAGCCATTCTGGCAGGTAAGGAAGTGGTATTTTACAAGGCAGGACGTACCGTGGAGGGCAAGGCGGCCACCTCAAGTCATACCGCCTCGCTGGCAGGAGATTACATGGTATGCGAAAGCTGTGTTTCTCAGGCCGGTGCCATTGTGGCCAGAAATTTTACCGAGTTCCAGGAACTCATGCTGTTATCCGAAACCCTGAACGGCAAGACTATCAAGGGCAACCGCCTGGCCGCGGTGAGCGGGGCCGGATTCGAAGCTGTGGGTATGGCTGATTCCATTCAGTCCGATGACTTTTCCATGGAACTGGCCCGGTTCAGTGCCAAAACAAGAGATGCCATTGAGCAGGTATTAACCGCCAAGAAGCTCGCCGGCCTGGTAACCCTGTCCAATCCTCTGGATATTAACCCGTCTGCGGATGATGAAGCCCACGGGGAGATTGCCCGGATTCTGAGTGAGGATGCAGGCGTTGATGCGGTGGTCTTGAGTCTGGATCCCATGTCGCCGGCCATGAAGACCCTTGAAACCAGCACAAACAAGGGATTTCTCATGGACAACCCCGATTCCATCCTTAACCGGATGATAGCCCTTAAAGAAGAGACCCAAACGCCCGTTGTGGCAGTGGTGGACGGCGGGCGGCTGTATGATCCCCTGCGGGATGCCCTCATGGCCAATGAGGTGCCCGTGTTTTCAGTCTGTGACAAGGCAATTGCCGCCCTGTCCATTTATATCCAGGGCCGGTTGCGGGCCGATGCCATCCGTTTTAATGAAGGATTAACCAGAAAAGGAATAGCAAATGCCTGATCTCAATATTGTATACGTGAATAAATCTCCGGTGGAATTGTACAAGGTGTTGAAATTTGAAAATCTGGCCGCCAGCGGCGGTGAAGCAAAATATATGATTGCCGACGGACTGGTCCGGGTGAATGGAGAGATTGAAACCCGGAAACGCAAAAAGATCTATCCCGGTGACACCATTGAACTTGACGACATCTGCCTGAAGATTGAATTGGCAGATGAACACTGAAGAGAACATAGGATGACAGAGAAAAACGTGACATTCCGGCAAAATATACTGAACAATGATGAAGAATGTCTTGTGTATGGAACGGATAATCTGGCGCAGTTCACACGAAGACGGGCACCCTGCTCGTTTGAGTATCTGGCCCGGGAGACTTCTTCCATTTTGTATGACGGGAGGACATTTTCGTCCTATTTTTCCTATAACTGCGCGAATTTGAGTAAAACCGGCGACTTTGCCGCCATTCTTATGGCCGAAGATCTGGATGCCATTGCATATCTTGAGAAAGAAATGAATCGTTTTGGGATTTTATAGAAACAAGGCATAATCTTAAACTCTATTGAAGACGGGGTATTAATCCGATAAGATCACCCCAAAAAATGTAAAGCTGTCATGAATAACTTGAATTAAATGAGCTAAAATTAGCCATGCTAAAAAGATTTTTTCGGTATTATAAGCCCCATATGAATCTATTTCTGCTGGATATGGGGGCGTTCGGATTTATGTTTTATTTTAATCCTGCTATGGCGGTAATTTCACTGATTCCTTTTCCATTCATGCTTTTATGGGGTGTTTTTGTGGGAAAGTATATGAAAAACGGGTTTCGGAAAATTCGAAAAGCCATTGCAAATATTAACAGCTCAGTGGAAAACTCGATGCAGGGGGGACTTATTTTATCTTCAAAGGTCAAATGGACGTAAGTGATCTGGTGGCATTCTTATTGTTCGTGGGAATTATACTGCTCCCTATTGAACGGCTTATAAATTTTGCAGAGCAATATTATCAGGGAGTTACTTCTTTTGAACGATTTATAAAAATTATGGATATTGAACCGGATATTCAGGATATAAAAAATGTGGTTAAGCTGTCGCACATAAACGGAGAGATAGAATTAAAAATGTAGATGAAATAATCGTTCTGAGAAATGGGGAAATAGTGGAAACAGGGGATCATCATCAGTTGCTGGAGTACAAAGGGGATTATTTTAACCTCTATGCAAAAAATTTGATT
>PIVQ01001236.1 GCA_003354055.1 Desulfobacteraceae bacterium
GGATACCCGAAAATGGTATCTACTCCCTGGGATTTAATCATTTCAATGAGGATTTGAGCCCCTGTGAGTTTCATCGCTTTCTCCTGTTAGGTATTTTTGAATATTGCCCCGTTGCCTGCAGATGAAACCATCCGGGCATACCGGGCCATATAGCCTGTTTTAATTTTGGGTTCCGGTTTTTCCCATTGGGTGAACCGCTGCTTTATTTCGTCTTCGGAAACCATGAGTTCAATGGTTTTGTTCGGGATATCAATACGGATAAGGTCATTTTCCCGGATGATGGCAATGAGTCCGCCCTGGATGGCTTCAGGAGATACATGTCCGATACTGGCCCCTTTGGTGCCGCCTGAAAACCGGCCGTCGGTGATCAGGGCGCATTTATCATCCAGTCCCATGCCGGCAATGGCAGATGTCGGCGTGAGCATCTCCCTCATGCCGGGACCGCCTGCAGGACCTTCATAACGGATGACAATTACATCCCCCGGATTGATATCACGTCCCATAATGGCCTGGGTGGCCTCTTCTTCCGACTCAAAGACCCGGGCAGGTCCCTTATGGTTCATCATTGCCGGCAATACTGCCGACTGCTTGACCACACAGCCTTCCGGTGCAAGATTACCGAAAAGAACCGCAAGCCCTCCTTCCTTATGATAGGGATCCTCAACCGGTCTGATAACCTCGGGATATTTAACCGTTACACTCTCAAGGTTTGCCGCAATGGAGTCGCCTGTGACAGTGACCAGGCTGGTATCGATCATGTTGTTTTGGGCCAATACTTTCATGACCGCCTGAATACCGCCGGCTGCATCAAGATCTTCAATATGGTCTGCACCGCCCGGGCTCAATGAACATAGGTGAGGGGTTTTTTTGCTGACCTCATTGATCAGGCTTAAGGGTATATCAACACCTGCTTCCGCAGCAATGGCCTTGAGATGAAGCACGGTATTGGTGGAGCAGCCAAGAGCCATGTCCACGGCCAGTGAGTTCATAAAGGCATCATGGGTCATGATTTTGTCCGGGGTAATGTCTTTTTCCAGCAACTCCATGATCTTGATACCGGCCTCTTTGGCCAGGCGGATCCGGCTGGACATGGGGGCCGGGATTGTTCCGTTACCCGGCAGGGCCATACCGATAGCCTCGGTGAGGCAGTTCATGGAGTTGGCCGTGAACATACCTGCACAGGAACCGCAAGTGGGGCAGGCGGCATTTTCTATGGCGTCTAATTCATCCTCGGTCATAATTCCTGTCTGAACAGCTCCAACCGCTTCAAAGATGGAGACAAGATCAATCTTTTTGGACCGGTCCTGAGGATGACGGCCGGCCAGCATGGGTCCACCGCTTATAAAAAGGCTAGGAATGTTCAACCGGGCGGCAGCCATAAGCATACCGGGCACAATTTTATCACAATTGGGAACCATGACAATGGCATCAAAAGGATGTGCCGTGGCAGTCACCTCAATGCTGTCTGCGATAAGCTCTCTGGAGGCCAGAGAGTAGTGCATGCCTTTGTGGTTCATGGCAATGCCGTCACAAACCCCTATGGTGGAAAATTCCATGGG
>PIVQ01001237.1 GCA_003354055.1 Desulfobacteraceae bacterium
AAAAAGTCCTGCAAGCACGATAGCCAGTACCACGGGTATGCTGTGGTGGATAGAAAGAATGGCCGAGCAATATGCCCCCATCACAAAAAAGGCCACCTGGCCAAATGAGAAAATACCGGCAAACCCCATGATCACATCCCAGCTTGATGCCACAACAGCCCAGATCAGACACATGATCAATATATTCATAATAAAAGGCACATCTCCCACAAAAATGGGTAAAATGGCCAGAACCCCGTAAACAATTCCTATGATCGTTGCCATCTGTTTTAGTCGCATAATATCAATTCCCTTTTCCCATTAGTCCCTGAGGTCTGATGGACAAAGTTGCCAGCAATAGAACAAAAAGTGCGATAATGGTATAACTCATACCGAACATCCAACCCACAAAGGCCTCCATCATACCGATGATAAACGCGGCATAAAGGCCTCCCCTGATGGACCCCATCCCCCCAAACGCTGTGACGACCCAGGCCTTGACCATGATCGCTCCGCCCGCGGTCGGATTGATAAAGAGTTTCTGACTCAGGAGAATACCGCCGAACCCGACCATGACGGTGGATATGGCAAAGGTAGAGGCAAATATACGCTTGATGTTAATACCAACGATTTTAGCCCCGGCAGGGTTTTGTGCCACGGCCCTGACAGCCAGTCCGGTCCGGGTATTGTTCAGTATCCACCCCAACAATAAAATTCCCCCCAGAGACATCACAAAAATCATGATATCCTGATAGAAGAAGACAAGCTCGCCTATTTCCAGAAGCCCATCCATAATGGGGGGCAGGGATTTGAGCTTTACACCGAACACGACCATATAAAGATTGCTCAAAAACAAGGATAGGCCAAGGGTAAGCATCATGGCTTTATTTTCCCAGTCTGCCCTTTTGCGCAATGGTGCGATCATGAATTTTTCTAAGCCGTATCCAACGGCAAACAAAAGCGGCACCACAATCAGCAAAACGGTGAAATAGCCGCCAAACTCAAGGCCCAGACCCACAATCAATATCCAGGCAAAATATCCACCTAGATTGAAAAAATCGCCATAGGCAAAGTTAAAGGCTTTTGTCACCCCGTAAACCAGTGTCATTCCCACTGCCATTAAAGCGTACACAGAACCGTTGGAAAGTCCTGCGATGATGACATCGGTGATCTCGTACAATAATAAAACGGTATCTTCACTAAACATAATAATTTCTTTTCTAGAAAATAATAAAACCCCGATTTAACGCACCTGCGGTGACATGACCCCGCACCCTTTGACTACATCCCTAAAAAGATCTCTTTCAGGTGATCATCGCTGATGGCCTCATCTTTGCTCCCTTCAAAGCTAATTTGTCCTTCTTCCAGAACATACACTTTGCTCGCCAATTCCGCGATTTGCGGAATATTCTGTTCAACCAGCAAAATCGTCATTCCCTGCTCGTTTATGGTTTTAATGGTGTTAAAGACTTCTGTCCGCAAGTTGGGCTGCAATCCCAACGAGGGTTCATCAATGGCAAGAAATTTGGCACTGGACATCAGGCCTCTTGCAATGGCAAGCATTTTGGCTTCACCGCC
>PIVQ01000441.1 GCA_003354055.1 Desulfobacteraceae bacterium
ATGGAACCGGGTTTCTCCAGCCTGCCATGTATTTGCAGATTGGTTATCACCTCTTTTCCGATCAGGTAAAGTGCAACGGCACGGTTGCCGGCATAAGCCTCAGCCTCCCCCCGGGAAACTGCGCCAAGGGCGTGGGATGTATCACGATACTCCCTGATCTTGACCAGGGGATACTTTTCCTTGAAATATTTAACATTGCCAAACCCCTTTTCAAGAGCCAGGGTCTTTCCTTTGAGATCTTCCTCGTTCTGGATAAAAGCCGTATCCTTGGGCGCAACAATCACATGGGGAACGTCCATATAGGGGGAGGTAAAGTTGAAATGCTTCTCCCTTTTTTTTTGGGGCGTAATATCCATGATGGCGTCCAATTGTTTCTCTTTGACATCGTCGTAAATCTTTATCCAGGCACCGGGTACGATTTCCAGGATTCCGTCAAGCCGCTGATTCATCGCTCTGATATAACCGGAACCGATCCCGGCAGGGATTCCGTTCTCGTCTACAAAATCAAACGGGGGCCAGGCATCCATTGTGCCTACGTGGATATGCCTGTGTTCTGCCATCCAGGCTTTCTCCCGGGGTGTAAAATGTATGGCGACCCTCGTACTTCCAAGAGAAATCCATTTTTTCAGCAATGCCCGCTGCTCTTCCCAGGTGATGCTGTTCAAGGCTTTCTGCAAAATGTCACGCAGCATGGACTTTTCCTTGCTCACCATGATGGAACCTTCAACCAGATTCGGGAGAAAGCCTGCCATCCGAAGTCCGGGAAATGAATGGGTTTCAATGATATAGGATGCAGAGGGCAGGTAAGTCAGCATATAATCGTACTCGCCAAAAGCCACCTTACGCAACCCCTCTATGGTTGAAGAGACCTCAACGACCCGGACCTGAGGGTATTTTGATTTAAGCAAGTTGGTTTCGGGCCAGTCCTTTACACTGACCACCTCTTTACCATTTAAATCCTCAAGCCGAAGAGACCCTTTGATACTGCTCTTGGCAATAATAACATCGGGGAAGGAAAAATAGGGACTGGTGAATATGAATGATTTGCGGAAACTTTCATCGGCAACACCGGCGCCCATGAAATCAGCCTTTCCCGTTTTAACGGCCTCCAGGGCCTCGCTGAAGTTTCTGGTCCGAACCACTTCAAATTTCACACCCAGCTGTTTTTCAATGAGATGCATATGATCGGCAACCAGTCCCTGGTAAACGCCCTGGTCATTAAAAAACTCCAGTGGCGGAAAATCAGGATCAGGTGCCATCCTGATCACCGGATGTTTGGCAAGCCACTGCTGCTCCTCGTAGCTCAGATCAAGCGCTTTTTTCTTTTCCCCAAGAGGCGTCCAGCGCTGGCGGATCTGTAACCGCTCATCTTCAGGGATGCTGTCCAATGCTTTATTGATGATGGAGACAAGTATGGAGTAGTCGTCACGAACCCCCACGGTTAATCCCTTGGTCTGAAGATGGGTCAGTGTGGCCACCGAAAGGTTGGCAAGATTGTACTGCTGGATATTATGGGACATGGAACCCAGGTCGCCGACGATCGCCTTGGCCTGCCCCCCTGCCACAGCCTTGAGCCCGTCGAGTACGGTATCCACATACAGCGGTTTAATACCCGGTTGTTGCTTAAGCACAAGTTCCGTGTAGGCGTAGTTTCTGATCAGGGCAACCTCTTTGCCGATAAAATCATCGATACTTGCCACGGCCGGATGATCCTTACGGGTGACGACAGCTATCTGATACTGAATATAGGGTTGGCTGAAATCGAGGAAAATGGAGCGTTCCGGTGTTTTGGTAACGGCAGCCACAAGATCAAGCCGCTTCTCCCGTGCCTGCTGCATGACTTGCTTCCAGCTCAGGCCTGTAACGACCTTAATATCAATTCCCAATCTTTCCGACAGCAGTTGCATGTAGTCTGCGGCAATACCCTGGTGCCGGCCCTGCTTGTCAACATATTCGTAGGGAGCGTATTCGGGATCAACGCCAACACGCAGCGATGGATGGCGCTTCAGCCAGACGCTTTCCTCACGGCTTAATTTCATTCCGGACAGGCTTTTGGTGTTACCATGAAGATACCACCTGTTAAGCAGAGAGGCATATTCCCCGGCAGGGACCATCTCCATACCTTTTTTCAGTATGGAGAGCAACTCGGGCCAGTCATTGCGAATCCCCAACCGCCATTCGGATTTGTCCAGCACGGCAATACCGCTTACGCCGGAAAGAGTGACATTGGTGATGAAATTTGCGGCGATCACATAGTTGCCGACTGCCAACCGGTCGAGCATGGCATCTGCCTGCCCCGTAGATACTGCCGTCACACTCTCAAGAGTGGACAAGGTGGGCACAAGCTCGATATCGGGGCGGTGTTCTTTCAGATAGCGATGGGTATAAAAGTCTTTGACCACAGCCACCCTTTTACCGCTCAGGTCATCCAGGCTCTTCAGATGCCGGTCTTCTATCTTAACGAATATTGCTGTGGGTGTGCTGGCATAAGGCCTGGTAAACAAAAGTTTTTCTGCACGCTGCTTGTTCCGCACGACATTGAGCATGAGGTCCAACTTTTTATCAAAAGACATTTGCAGCAGATCGCTCCAATTGCCCTGAATAAATTCCAGCTGAATGCCGACTTTTTGGGCAACCAGTTTGATATATTCCACTGAAAAACCGCTCGCAACACCGTTTTCAACAAAATTTATGGGCGGCCAGGCTAATTCGTTGGACACCCGGATGACAGGATGCAGCTCTATCCAGACCCGCTCCTCTCCAGTCAATTCTGTCGGTCCCGCCTCGTGGGAACTTGCGGCCCAGACATGCTGACAACTTAATAAAATTATTAGAAGAAAAAAATGAAACAATCGCTTCATAATACTCTCCAACTTTTATTGGTCTTTTGATTAAAATCGGATAGAATTTGATTCCAGCTTAGTACATTTAACTTACCTGATCCATAATTGGAATGTCAATTGGTTTATAGCCCCCGTTGCCAGCAGAGAAGGAATCTCCCACTGCCTCTGTTTCCCCTTATCAGGGCGTACTTTTTCATCTACTCTATATAACAGTTTATTTTGAAACTTGACATATGGCTCCAGTTTATTACACTGAAAATATTGAATATCCTCAATTTACGTATTGTTCCGCAAGCAACCATGTAAACTTCAACCCCAAAGGTTATGCCCATGGCCCCTGAGAAGGAAACCCTTGAGGAAAAACAGATACTGGCCTCCTTTATTTCAAAGCTGCCGGAAGCCATTATTATCTGTGATGCCCGGGGCCGTGTCCTTCTCCATGACCGCCAGGCCGAGACCTATCTGCTTTCCCGGGAACCCAGCCGGACTGCTCATAGTCTCTCTGGCCTTAGTCCTCCTAGTCCGGATTCCATGACCGGAAAACCCATTACCTCATTTATGGACAAAAATCTGATTGAACATGCTCTGGACGAAATCAATCAGAAGTTGAAGAAGGGATCTACCAACCCGGTCTCACGATTTCTCTTTCGGAAAGGCAGCCGGGTCTTTCAAACCCAGATTGTGCCGGTATTGACCCAAACCTGTCGCTTTAACGGATTTGTAGTGATACTGGGCGACATCACCCGGCAGAACCAGGCGGAAAAAAGGGTGGACGCTTTATTGACGATGCTGTCAAAAAATGCAAGATCCCCCATGGCCAGTATCAGGGCAGCTGTTGAAGCCATGAAATCCTTCCCGGCAATGGATGAAAAAAGACAGCTTCAATTTATTGATATCATCTATAATGAATCCCTGGTACTCAGTGACATTCTGGGGAGCGCATCTGATGAATACCACCGGTTGATCCATACGAAAAAGTCCCTGACATCTGTACCTGTACATGAACTTCTGTCAACCCTGGCCAGGCGGGCCAAAGACAGGTTGGGCATTGAATGCCATGTTTCCGAGGTACCCGGCCGGGAAGAGGTCTGTATACAGGCAGATCCCTTCATTCTGATCAACAGTCTGCTTCTTATCCTGGACCGGTTGAACCACGAAACCGGCCTCATGGAATTTTCAGGATCGTTTACGGTAAAAAACAAGATTGTCTTTCTGGATATCAGCTGGGAAGGGGCACCGCTTCCTTCAACATTGATTCACCTCTGGGAATCCTTGGAAATCGATATCCCGGACCAGAACTCCCCTATCCGCCTAAAGGATGTTCTCAACCAGCACCAATCCGCCCTCTGGCTTCAGGCCCATCAGGAGTCGGAGGCGGCGGGTACGCCCTGTGTAAGATTTTTCATGCCCTTGGATGAAACCTATGGCTCATTTGAGCAGGTGACGGTCCTGCCGGAAAGCCGTAATCCCCTCAGGGATATGGAAATGTTTGATCATTCCGACCAGACACTAGCCCTGGATAACCGCCTGCTGACCGAGCTTTCCTATACCACCCTGATCCGCGAAATAAATCAGGCATCCAACCTGGAGCAAATTATCGGCAAACACAGCCAGTTGCCCCGGCTGATCCACAGCATGCTCACCGGCGGAACAAAGGTCAAAACCGTGACCTGGCTGATCACCGCATTTTCAGATGCAATTTTAAATAAGCTGCTTGAATTTGCCCTGGCAGACTTAGGCCCACCTCCTACTGCGTTTGCTTTTATTACTCTGGGCAGTGAGGGCAGAAAAGAACAGACCCTGAAAACAGATCAGGACAACGCCATCATTTTTAAAGATCCTGAATCCCCGGAATCTATTGAAACGATCCAGGCTTATTTCCTCGCCCTTGGGGAAAAGGTATGCACCTGGCTGGACCAGTCAGGATATGATTTTTGCCAGGGCGGTATCATGGCCAAAAATCCTAAATGGTGCCAGCCCCTCTCGGTATGGAAAACCTATTTTTCAACATGGATTCATGCCCCGTCCCCGGAAGATCTGCTTCATGCCACTATCTTCTTTGATTTAAGGTTTGCCTATGGAGATCGTAAATTAACCGAGGACCTGATTTCCCATTTGTCGGCAAATCTGTCGGGTTGGCCAGGATTTTTCAGGAACATGGCAGAGAATGCCGTCTATTTCAAACCGCCCATCGGTCTCTTCGGCAGGCTGCGTTTGATTAAAAGCGGCCCGTTCAAACATTGCCTGGATATTAAAATGGCCAATGTCCCCATTGTTGATTTTGCAAGGATCTACGCTTTAAAGCATGGAATACAAGAGACCTGCACCCAGGACCGATTATATCAGCTATACCTGAAACGGGCATTGTCCAGGGAGGCTTACAATGAAATTGAACAGGCCTATGGCTTTTTGATGCAACTGCGGTTCATGGAACAGACCCATAGAATTCTGGCTCTGAAGACAAAGGCAGAAAACCTGGTGAATGCCAAACATCTCTCATCCATTGAAAAACAGATGCTGAAACAGATATTAAAACAGAATAAAGCCCTTCAGTCACAGCTTGAATTTGAGTTTATCGGAGGCGGGGATCAACAGCAGATGTCTTGATATACTGTAATCAAGCGTTACAGGCAGCGATTTTAAATTTGGAATGAAAAAACAATAGGCCATTCTTTCGGGCGACATTATTTTGTTTTTAGGCGGTCTTCTGTTTTTTTTATTATTCTTTCAACTCCTTCGAAAAAATCAGGAAGTGATTTTAAAACTTGCAATGCAGCAAAGACGGTTACCCCATGGTGGATGCCCAACCGGAATTCTTCAAGATCTTTAAACTCATGAATACTCTCAGAGATTCCCGTGTAAAGTAAAAGCAGAGCAACAATTATATTCAAGAAGGGATTATTGACTATTTTCTTAAGTGGTTTCAAAACATTCATAAAGAGCCTCCTGTCTTCCAGGACAGTAACTTTTTAAGTTTCAGCATTTCTTTAGCGCCGTCAAGCAATATTACCTTGGTATACCCTATCCGAAATTGCAACATAAAGATTATACACAGATACGTTTAGCGCTTGGGAGTCAAGGATACTTGATCTGAATTGATTTCTGATGGAATTATCGTTTCCAATAGGTTTTGTATCCTTGAAAGATTTTGGGATCTAAAATCTCTCGACAGGGATTATTAGTCACAACTACAGCCTGGTTCCAAATTGCTATTCAAAAATCAGATTTGTGATAGAAAGGGGAAGATACCAGATGTTGTGGCTTGAAAATCTTTTTCAAGAGCGACACATACACGTTATAGTTCCAACCCGTGGGGTTTTCCTGTTTTTCTTAAAAATATTCTGGGCTCAAGCCACCATCACAAACTCTTGTTGGATTTCCTCCACCTCATTCATGTTCTGGGAGAAGAGGTCAAAGATCTCTGGGTCGAAATGGGTGCCTGATCCTTTTTCCATGATTTTT
>PIVQ01001238.1 GCA_003354055.1 Desulfobacteraceae bacterium
ATGGAAGGGTATGCCGTCTGTGGAAAAACCAGCACCGCCCAGAAGGTGGTCAAGGGCAAGCGAGGATATTCAAAAAGCAAATATATTGCAGCATTCGGCGGTTTTGCTCCCCTGAATGACCCCAAACTGGCCATTCTGGTTGTGGTGGACGAACCTACGCCCAATCATTACGGCGGTGTGGTAGCAGCCCCGGCATTTAAAACCATTATGAGCAAATCCTTTAATTATCTGAGCATTCCGCCGGAAAATACAGATGCCATGATTGCCGCACTGACAAAGGAGAACGCCCAATGAAACTTGCTGACCTGATCAAAGGATGTGCCCTGGCAGAGAATCAGACAGAAGCGTTGGATGCCGTCGGAGAGATCAATATAAAGGCAATTTCCTGCGACTCACGGGACATTGGCCCTGACAGTCTGTTTCTGGCAGTGGACGGCAATGCAGCAGACGGCCATGAGTATATTACCCAGGCCCTTGACAAAGGGGCTGCCGCAGTCATAGCCCAACGCATCCCCGAAGCGTTTGATTCCAATCTTGGCCAAAACATCATTTTGGTTGAAGACAGTCGCAAAGCAACAGCTATGGTGGCAGCTAATTTCTACGGACATCCCTCAAAAGATATGACTCTTACGGGGATCACCGGCACCAACGGCAAAACCACAACAACCTGGATTCTGGAAAGCATTTTTAACACCTGCGGATTCACCACGGGTGTTATCGGCACTGTCAACATAAGGTATGCCGATAAAACCTATGACAATCCCATTACCACCCCGGATGCCATCTCCCTTCAAAGAGCCTTAAAAGAGATGAAAACGGCAGGGGTAACCCATGTACTCATGGAGGTTTCCTCCCACAGCCTGGACCAGTTCCGGGTGGACGGATGTGCGTTTGATGCAGCAATATTTACCAATCTCACCCAGGACCATCTGGATTATCATAAGACTCTGGAGGACTACTTCCTCTGCAAACAGCGTCTGTTTACCGACTACCTGGAATCTGATACCCCGGCTATCATTAATATTAATGATGAATACGGCAGGCGTCTATCTGAAGGCCTTGACGGTTCCCGGATCAGGGTAAGCCACGCAGAAGAGAACCAGACAGCTGAAATCCGGGCCCTGGACATCAAAGATGAAATTTCGGGCCTGTCCGCGGTTCTGGATCTGAACGGCACCCGGAAGACCATGACATCAGCCCTGACCGGGCAATTCAACCTGGAAAACATCCTCTGTGCAGCAGGCGCAGCCTTTGCCCTGGAAATAACCCCGGACCAGATCATTGCCGGCATCAGCGCCCTGGATCGGGTACCGGGACGCCTTGAAAAACTTTCCACCCCGCTGAACCGCCACATTTTTGTGGACTATGCCCATACCCCGGATGCCCTAAAATCTATCCTCCGGACCCTTTCCCAACGGGCCCCCGCCAGGGTTATCACCGTGTTCGGATGCGGCGGAGACCGCGACAGAACCAAGCGGGCACCCATGGGAAAAATCGCCTGCCAATACTCCGACATTGCCATTGTAACCTCGGATAATCCCAGAACAGAATTACC
>PIVQ01000442.1 GCA_003354055.1 Desulfobacteraceae bacterium
TCACGGATCCACGCCTTTGTTTCAAGGTCTCCGATTTCTCCCAATGCGTAAAGGATATCTCCCTGGACGGAAATTTCCTGACCCTTAAAGCGGTCAATGAGAACCGGGGCCATTTGCAGTCCAAGGTCCGGGGATTGTTCTGCCAGACTCTCAACCACCACCATGGCTCCCAGGCGAACCGACCAGGTCTCATGAAAAAGTAATCCTAAGAATCCTTTAAAAATGGTGTTTGCCCGGACCATCTGTTCCGTGATCCAGTCTGCATCTCCCTCTTCCAAAATGTTTTTAAGTGTGCCGGTACTCAATAGTGAAGGATCTCGATTGATGATCATAGACAGCAGTTCGGTTTCAGGCACGCTGCCGGTCCATCTGAACCCTTTGTCCAGAATCAGGCAGGGAGCGGCCATGACCTTGTCTGCCCGGGCCTGTTCCTGGAATAGAGATCCGTCAATGATATGGAGACGGATCTTATCAGAATAGGCTGCCAGAGGGATAAGGGATTTTACCATACCCGGACAATGGGGGCATTGCAGGGCAATATAAAGGGTGAGTTCACAGGGAAGCTGGATTGCGTCCAGCAGTTCCCGGACTTCAGGGGACAGGGGCGGCGTCTCAAGGGTTGCAAGCCCGGATAGGAATGGGGACAATTCCCGTTCTATAGGCAGAGCCGAGTATATGATATTTTCCCTGATCCGGAATCCTGGCAGATCCGCATCCTTTCCATCATCTTCCCAGGTGACGTTGGAAGATATCCCGGCCCATGCATCGGCAAAGGCCTCAAAGGTCTGTTGCTCAGGATGGTCTGCGGCCAATATGGAAACGCAAATTTTTCCAGGGGCGGTCCAGTCCCGGATGATAATTTCAGCAGCCGTGTCGATCATGAAAACTCCTTGTACCCGTTGGTTTGTCCTTATGTTTATCCACTGGTTTTCTTTGTTCGTGTTTCCTTCTTCTTTATCAGAATCCTGCTTTTAAATTAAGGGGAAATCATGTACATAATTGCCTGGACCCACTGAGGCGCTGACCCACTGATACCCACCGGTGGTAACCGAATATTAAACACTACAGGCAAAAAAATATGAAATTTACTGCGGATCTGCACATTCATTCCAAATATTCCCGGGCCACGGCTAAGAATCTGGATCTGGAGAATTTATATCATGCAGCTCAGATAAAGGGGCTATCCCTTGTGGGTACAGGGGACTTCACCCATCCGTCCTGGATGGAAGAGCTGGAAACAAAGCTTGAGGAAACCGAACCCGGATTGTTTTCACTGAAAAAAAAGATTGCCGAAACCATTGATCCTTTAGTACCGGAATCCTGCCGCGGAGAGGTCCGCTTTATCCTTCAGGCGGAAATTTCAAATATTTATAAAAAAGATGACAGGGTCCGTAAAAATCATAATCTCATCTATATGCCGGATCTTGATACGGCCAAACGGTTTAATGCCCGTCTGGATGCTATCGGCAATATCAAGTCCGACGGCCGTCCCATCCTGGGGCTGGATGCCCGTAATCTTCTGGAAATTATGCTGGAAACCAGCGATCAGGGTTTTCTGGTGCCGGCCCATATCTGGACCCCGTGGTTTTCCATGTTCGGGTCCAAATCCGGGTTTGATACCATTGAGGAATGTTTTGACGATTTGTCCCCCCATATCTTTGCCTGCGAGACCGGACTGTCCTCTGATCCTCCTATGAACTGGCGGATAAAAAATTTGGATAACGTCCGGCTGATTTCCAATTCAGATGCCCACTCTCCCGGATTTCTGGGAAGGAATGCCTCGGTGTTTAATACGGATATGGATTATCGGTCTATTCGCAGGGCGCTTGAAACCCATGATCTGTCTGCTTACCAGGGGACCCTGGACATGTATCCTGATCAGGGTAAATACCACTATGACGGCCACCGCAAGTGCAATGTCCGGTTGAACCCCGATGATACTGCCAAGTTTGATGGTATCTGTCCTGAATGCGGAAAGCCTCTGACCTTAGGGGTACTTTACCGGGTCCGGGAACTGGCAGACCGGCCGGAAGGGTTTGTGCCCGAAAATCGGCACCCCTATTCCTATCTGGTGCCCCTGGCTGATATTCTTTCTGAAATCTTTGAGGTCGGGCCAAAAACCAAGAAGGTGGCCGGATACTACAATAAAGCCATAGACGCCCTGGGGCCTGAGCTTAAGATCTTAACCCAAAAGTCTTTTGAGAAGATTGATGCGGCATGTGTTCCGTTGCTGGCTGAAGCCATAGAGAAGATGCGGGCCGGGGATCTCCACATTGATCCGGGATATGACGGAGAGTTCGGTAAGGTTAAAATTTTTACCCGGGAGGAAAAAGAGAGAATCCGGGGGGAAAAGAACCTGTTCTTTGTTCTGCCCAAAAAACGCAAGAGAAAGACAAAAGCTGACCAACTTAAAGAAGTCAGTGAAAAAAATAAGAAGATGTTGTCAGACGCCGCAGCTCCCCCCAAGGTCAAGCTGAGAAAAAAAATGGTAAAAGATCTTGCAACGCCTGCCAAACCCTTGGGGCTGTTGGACGGGTTGAACCCGGAGCAGGAACAGGCGGTGAAGTCATCCGCCCGGTCAGTTTTGATCCAGGCCGGACCCGGAACGGGAAAGACCCGGACCCTGACCGCCAGGATTGCCTGGTTGATCTCAACCCAAAGGATTCATCCTGAAAATATCCTGGCCCTGACGTTTACCAATAAGGCCGCCCGGGAATTGGCACAGCGTATCGATACTTTCAAGCCCGCAGGTGAGGGCCAAGTCCTCTCCGCCACCTTTCACGGATTTTGCCTGAAGCTTCTTAAAGATTATACCGGGTTTAACAGAGGGTTGATGGAAGATGAGCTGCGGATGGAACTTCTGGTAAGGGCTGCTGATTCCGCCGTTGTTGACGGGGAAAACCTGTCCCTGCCAAAGCGGAAACTCCGGCAGATAGACGGTTTAATCTCCCTTTGCAAACAGCAACTTTTGGGGCCGGATGATGATCTGTCTTCTGTGGCAGGTGAAGACGAAAGATTTGTGGCGGTGATTTACGCGGCCTACAACCGGCTCTGCAAAGAACAGAATCTGGTTGATTTTGAAGACTTGATTTTTTTATGTTTTAAACGGTTATCGGAAGATGCGGAACTCTGTGGGAAAATTCAGGGTAAATTCGTTTATCTGTTTGTGGATGAATACCAGGATTTGAACCTGGGACAATACAGGCTGGTTAAACTATTGGCGCAGAACAGCCATATTCTGGTGATCGGGGATCCGGATCAGTCCATTTACGGATTCCGGGGATCGGATAACCGGTTTTTTAAAAGATTTACCCAAGACTATCCAGAGTGTGAGCAGATCCGGCTGCGGCAGAACTATCGGTCCACCCAGACCATTCTTTCCGCCTCTTTCCAGATGATTACCACCCGGGAAGGGGATCCTGCCGCCAATGAAAGCAGAAAAGTTTTTTCCAGCCTTGAGACAACCCAAAAACTTTTGATCAAGGAAACGTCTTCTGAAAGTGCGGAAGCCGTGGCTGTCGGTAAAATGATCGAAGAATTGGTCGGCGGCCTCTCTTTTTTGTCCATGGATACGGGTGCGGCGGGTGCCAATGAATTAGATGCCGGCAAAGAGTATTCATTTTCAGATTTTGCTGTTCTCTACCGGACCCGTCGGCAGTGCCGGGCCTTTGCCCGGGCTTTTGAATCCGTCGGCATTCCTTTTCAGACCGCAGACCGGGAGGATTGGTTTGCCATGCCCGGGATTAAAGAAACCCTGAGTTTATTAAGAGTGATCCTGGGCAGAGGCACTGCCACGGATGAAATCATTTTGACCGATTGGCAGGGCAGGGATAAAGAGGAGGGTACTAAGACTGATTTTAAAGCAGGCCTTCTGTCCATACGGGAAATGGCCGGTGGGTTGACCAGTCAGATGTTCTTGGAAAAGGCCGCGGATATGCTCAGTATCGGGGCAAAGGCGAGTTTGGACGACACCTTGTCAACAGCCTGGGACCGGCTGGCATCCCTTGCCAAGATTTATCCGAAACCCGGAGATTTTCTGGACGGACTGCGATTAAATCAGGATCAGGATCTTCTTGACAAAGGGGTGGAGAAGGTTTCGCTCATGACCATGCACGCGGCCAAGGGACTTGAATTCCCGGTGGTCTTTGTAACCGGTTGCGAGGAGGGGATGATTCCCTTTGCCAGGGACGGGAAAAACGTGGATGATCCGGAAGAAGAACGGCGGCTTTTTTACGTGGCCATGACCCGGGCCATGGATATTCTTTGTTTGACATATGCCAAAAAAAGACGCATATTCGGCCTCGATAAATCCCGGCAGCGCTCCTGTTTTATTGATGATATTGAAAGGCAATTGGCACGGTACGAAAAACAACGTGTCCAAAGCCGGAAAAAGATAAAAACCGAAGTCCAGCTAGAATTATTTTAATTTAGAATTATTCTAATTTGGCGTTACTTTGATTTGGTGTTATTTTAAGGAAAAGAGCTACACATGGAAAGAGAAAGCTACAAACGAATCGAGCTTGAGAATAAGCATTGTCTGGAAATTTTTGACGATTCCAGAAAAATAGCCGAAGATGCCTATGTGGTGATCATGACGGCTAAAATGGAAATCCCGGTAAAAAAAGAGTTGTTCTCTACCGAAGATGTGTCCGATGATATATTTGAGGATATTATCAATACGCTGGGCAGCCCCGTTGTTTACCAATACAAGCTGGAACGGAATATGATCATGGCCAGTGACAAAGATGAGGTGCTGGAGAATCTGGTCGCAACCTTTCTGGAAAACACGGGACAGTATGTGGCCAAACCAAGTTTTCCGGAAAAACTGGTTTTAAAGGAATACAGGGAGAGGATTGAGAAGAGGGATAAATAGGAAATACCATCAACTCAGGGTCGGGTCCCTAGTTGTCATGATTCTGGGAGTTCTTATCCCGGTCTTGGCAGGGCTCGCTCCTGCACGGGCGGATATATACAAGTATATTGATTCCAGCGGGGTGGTCCACTTTACCAACACCCCCACCTCTACGGATTATATCCTTTATCTCCAGGAAAAAGGCAGAAAATTAAAGACGTTCCGGCCGGCTCCCCGGGCTTATGACACCATCATCCGGCAGGCAGAGAAGATCTATGGGGTTGAGGCAGCCCTGATCAAGGCCGTCATCCAGGCGGAGTCCAACTTTAATCCAAAGGCCGTGTCCAGAATGGGGGCCAGGGGGCTGATGCAGATCATGCCCGAAAACGATCACTCTCTGAATATCTCAAATGCCTTTGATCCCTCCCAGAATATTATGGGAGGAACCCGCTATCTCAAGCAATTGCTGACCCGTTATGATCGTAAACTGCCCCTGGCTCTGGCAGCCTACAATGCCGGTCCGCAGGCTGTGGACCGTTATCGGCAGATCCCGCCGTTTCAGGAGACCCAGGCATATGTCCGGAAGGTGATGTCCTTGTACAGCAAGTATAAACGTATCTAACGTTGATCAACAATATCCTTTGATAAAGGAAAGTAGTTGGTCACGCATATCAGGCCGCTCCATAGCAAAGGCCAGGTTGGCCATCTGGAATCCGACTTTGTCTCCGCAGTCAAACCGTTTCCCTTCGAATTTATATCCAAAGATGGGCTGTTCTTTGAGCAGGCCTTTCATGGCGTCGGTAAGCTGTATTTCTCCGCCCGCCCCTTTTTTCTTTTTGCCCAGATAATCCCAGATTTTCGGGGTAAGGATATACCGCCCCACAATAGCTAAGTTGGACGGGGCTTCTTCGGGTGAAGGTTTTTCGATCATATCGTTGATCCGGACCACATTATCTTCCAGAGGACCTGCATCCAGAATGCCGTATTTATCGGTCTGATCTTTTTCTACTTCCATGACCGCGGCAATGGAGGCCCGGAACCGGTCGAATTTTTCAACCATCTCGGAAAGCACCGGTTTCCCTTTGGTCTGGATCATATCGTCGGCCAGCAGGACGGCAAAGGGTTCGTCTCCCACAATATCCCTTGCACACCAAATGGCATGGCCTAAGCCCAGAGGCTCATGTTGGCGGGTATAGACAATGGTTCCGGTTCTGGGAACCAGTTCCTGAACCTGCTTGAGCAGGTCTGTTTTCCCTTTGGCCATAAGGCTGGCTTCGATTTCAAAACTCCGGTCAAAATGATCTTCCAGGGCTTTTTTGCCCCGCCCGGTCACAAAGATGATCTGTTCAATACCTGCGGCAAAGGCTTCTTCAACGGCATATTGGATAATGGGCTTGTCCACCACGGGCAACATCTCTTTGGCCATGGCCTTTGTGGCAGGGATGAATC
>PIVQ01001239.1 GCA_003354055.1 Desulfobacteraceae bacterium
CGATTCTTAACCTCCATACGCCCGATTCGAATGGGCCTGAAGAGATCTGAAAGCATATTTGCACTCCCTTTTTAGCTGAACAATTGACCTGACCTTGCAGTTATAGGCTAACTTCTCAAAGAGTTACAAGTTTTTTATTAGACAATGAACCATGATTCAGAGGCGCACCATTATTGATTGCTTAAAATTCTGAAGGCATTCTTTAAAGCCAATGGAACAAATCCCTTTAAACACAACGCCGTGCCTGGACTCATCTGTGATAAGTTTTCATCCCCCATATTGATTTTGAAGATCAGACATGTTGACCCGGGATGTCAGATCCAGACTCAAAGGGGTAACTGAAACGATTTTCTCTACTGCCAGGGCATAGATATCCGATTCAGGGTCAATCGTATTTTCATCCACTTTTACGACGAGCCTTCCGTCACTGATCCGGCTTTGTGCAGAGGGATTTTCCATTTCTTTAAAATAATACCCTGCCCTGGAAAGTTTTGTGACCTTCCACTTAGTGTCAGGCGTTGCATCTGCAGGTACATCAATTTTCAATACATCAACATCCGGCTGAGAATTACCTTCCAGTAAAATTTTTGAAAAATATTTTAAAAAATGAATCGGCGCGGACCAATCCAGGTCTGCATAGCTATGATGCAATTCAATGGGCGTTTGCCTTGATACGGCGATACCCGGGACTCCTGAACTTGCGGCTTCCAGCGCGGACCCGACGGTACCGGAACTTGTGACACTGACGCCTAGGTTCTCACCATAGTTGATACCTGAGATAAGAAGATCGGGCCTGTCGCCCCTGAAGACTGTCTGCAAGCTGTGCCTTACGACCAGCGCAGGAGAACAATCACAATGAAAGGCCTGAATCCTTCTGCCGTGAACATGATAGTCAACAGGTATCAGACGGGCCTTCTTATCCCCAGTCAAACCACGTCCGGCACCGGTCTGTTGAGAACTTGGTGCCGCCACAGTGACCGTACCGATATCCATTACAGCTTCAACCGCAGCCCTTAATCCCGGAGATTCAATACCATCGTCATTGGTAATTAATATATTGTAGTTTTTCATTGTTTTTTTCTTCCTTATGAATTTAAACAAACCGGAATATGGATTTTGGAATAACACCGCTGAAATCAATAAAATTGACCGCAAAATGGGCAAGCATGATGGCGGGCAAGGACCTGGTCCGCATGTAGACACCCATGAAAACAGCGCCGATAATCGAGGTAATGATAATAGCATGCAGCACAAGGCTCCAATGAGCAAGGCCAAAGGCAAGGGCTGAAATCACCACGATGACAATAGTATTCTTTGTAAACCTGCTGATAAAGGTATGCATGAAGCCCCGGAAAACCAGCTCTTCAAATACCCCGACCATCAACAGTCCCAAGGTTAGGTCAAGCCAGTTCCAGAAAGGACTTTCAATCGGAGGCATACTGCCAAGGGGCGGATAGCCCGGCAACGCTGATATCAATTGATATCCGTTCTGGTCAATAACCGTCCCAACAAATGTTACCCCAAAAAAGACAACGGCAAACGCAAGGGCACT
>PIVQ01001240.1 GCA_003354055.1 Desulfobacteraceae bacterium
GGAACCGGTCATACCATGCTCTATGCCATGGACAACAAAGCCATTGAGATGAATATCCCGGTTCATGAGAGAAAAGAGGCCATTGCCCTGATCCATGACGACGGTGTCTGCCACGGTGCAGTTGTAAGAGACCTGATTACCGGTGAACTAATCGCCTATGTGGCCAAAACCACAACAATTGCAACAGGCGGTTACGGACGGCTTTACTCCGTGTCCACCAACGCCATTATCTCCGAAGGTATCGGAACTGCCATTGCTCTGGAAACAGGGGTGGCAACTCTCGGTAACATGGAAGCGGTTCAGTTCCATCCCACTGCCATCGTGCCCGTTGGTATCCTTACCACAGAGGGATGCCGTGGTGACGGCGGTCTGCTCCTTGACAAAGACGGCTATCGGTTCATGCCGGATTACGAGCCGGATAAAAAAGAACTTGCCTCCAGGGACGTTGTTTCCCGCCGCATGACCGAGCACATGAGAAAGGGCAAAGGGGTTTCCTCTCGTTACGGCGACCACCTCTGGCTGGACATTACGCTTCTGGGTCGCGATCACATTAACAAAAACCTGAGAGAAGTTAAAGAGATCTGTGAATACTTCCTGGGGATTGATCCGGTTAAGGAATACATCCCGGTACGGCCCACCCAGCATTACTCCATGGGCGGGGTCAGAACCAAGGCCACCGGCGAAAGTCCGACCATGAAAGGTCTTTTCTCAGCCGGTGAAGCTGCCTGCTGGGATATGCACGGATTTAACCGCCTGGGCGGCAACTCCGTTGCGGAAACTGTTGTTGCAGGTATGCTCGTCGGTGAACATGTGGCCGATTTCTGTGCCGCCAACAGCCTGAATGTCTCTACATCCACAATTGAGCACTTCGTTAAAAAAGAAGAGGGTAAAATCTCCGACCTGCTCACCCGTGACTACGGTGAGAACCCCTTCCAGCTCAAAGCTGAAATGCAGAAGATCATGATGGATAAGGTTGGTATCTTCAGAAACGGTGAAGATCTGGAACAGGCCGTGGAAGAGCTGAAGCTGCTCAACCAGAGAGCCAAAAAGATCGCATTGAGAAACCGAATCTCCTCTTCCAACCCGGAATTGGTGGAAGCCATCCGTGTACCCAAGATGATCAAACTGGCCCAGTGTGTGGCCTATGGTGCGCAGCTTCGAACCGAGAGCCGCGGTGCCCACGCCCGTGAAGATTTCCCGGAAAGAAATGACCGTGACTGGCTGAAACGGACCCTGACCACCTGGAAGGACGAGGGCGCAGACATGCCGGAAGTCACTTACGAGGACCTGGATGTCATGAAGATGGAACTGCCTCCCGGATCCCGCGGATACGGGGTGGACAACACCGTTCATCATCCGGATACGGAAGCACGGGAAGCCCAGATCGCAGAGATTAAAGCTGCCAACCCAGCCGCAGACCGGCATGAGATACAGGAACTTCTGAATCCCTTGGATATTCCGGAAAAATTTAAAGGTAAAAACGAGCGTATCGGCAGGGGGTACAAATAATGAGTGACGAAGGAAGAATTTTAAGATTTCAAATATTTCGC
>PIVQ01000443.1 GCA_003354055.1 Desulfobacteraceae bacterium
CTTAAAAATCAGGGGGATAATTTAAGATGGGCTGTTTAATGTTAAAAGGCATGGCAATAATTAGGCATTTAAGATAAAAAACTGGCAGGACTGACTGGAGGCAGCCCGCAATTATGACAGGTAACAAAACTGCAAATATCCATCTTATTGTTTCACCGGGCCGGGATGAGGGGACTTTTTTGTCCGAATCCGGGGAGAAATTGATCCCGCCTGCGGACTGGGCCTTCCTGCCTGCAGGAGACGCAGGCGTCACGAGAAGCGTAAAAGCTATGGGACCCGCCTGGGTGGTTCAGGTAACCCGTGGCAAACGGCGGATATCAAAGGGGATCTGGGCCGATGCCGGCCATATCCGGGCATCTGAACAAGAGGTGATGGAAAAACGGTCAACCCCTGCCTATGCCAGGCAGCAGGAAAGGGCAATTGCCAGAAGACAGGCTGAGCAGGACGCCTATGTAAACGAATTTTATGAACAGGTTATCGGATTTTTGAATTTTCATACACGGTATGCGACCGAGGCAAAAGTGCTTGGGGAAAAAATAAGCGCCCATGCCACCCCTGTTGGCAGCGGAACCGTGGCCAGAACTAAACGTATCTCCGTTGAAAGAAGGGCCGAGGCTGCGGTGATTGCCTGGATGCGTCATAAGACTACAGCTTATGATTCAATGAAGATTGCAAGGGTAAAAGGAAAACGAAGGGAAATCCGCAGGCAGTTGGCTCAAAAATCTACTCAATTATTGGATGCCTACCGCCAGGGCGGGGAAATTGATAAAAATTGTCCCCTGAAAAAAGCATTGGAAAAGGAATAATATGACAAATAATGATATTTTGAGACGAATCCGGTATATCCTTGATTTATCCGATTCAAAAATGAAGGCCGTTTTCAATCTGGGAAGCTGGGATGTCAGCCGGGAGCAAGTCTGCAACTGGTTGAAAAAAGATGAAGATCCTGATTTTTTAGAGTGCACTGATATTCAGCTGGCCATCTTTCTCAACGGCCTGATCATAGAAAAACGTGGTGCCAAAGAGGGAGTGGCTCCCGAACCGGAAGTCGTGCTAAATAATAATATTGTTTTCAGGAAATTAAGGATTGCCCTGGATCTCAAGGCAGAGGATATCCTGGAAATAATGGCAAAGGCTGATATGCGCATCAGCAAACATGAGTTAAGCGCTTTTTTCCGTAAACCCGATAATCGTCATTTCAGGGTATGCAAAGATCAGGTGCTGCGCAAGTTTTTAAAAGGAGTGCAAATGACATACCGCCCGGATGTGTGGAATTCAGAAAACTCCTGATAAGGATCGGCTCCAAAATTACTTGATCTTTTGCTTTCAAAATACCCAGTCTTTTAAGGGGTTTTTGAAACAATTTAGATCAAGTTATTTTGTAACGATTCCTAAGGCAAAACTTAGGAAAATAGTTTTCATCACCCTTTGGAATTTATCAAGCATTTGCCCTCAACCCGCCAGGGGGGGGGGCTCCATATCTGCTGACCGTTGACACCGTTGGCAATGGGTTATCAAATGATTGATGCAGGACAGATACTCAATGTTCTTACAGGGTTTTGACTGATGATCCAGGCAGGGGTCTTTTTGTTTGAGCTCTTCAATGGATTCTAAAAATTCCAAATTGCCTGAGACGAAAATAATAGGAATGGTTTTATTGATCTGCCTGATATGGATATACACCCCCATTCCGTTAATTTGCCCGGGAAGCACATAGTCCAGGCTGATCAGGTCATAGTGGTTTTTATCAAACATATCCATTGCTGCCTTTCCATCATTTGCAATATCCACCTTGTGTCTGCAGGGATCCTGGGTCAGTATTCTGGACTGCACATCTGCAATGACCTTTTCATCTTCCACAAGAAGAATGGATTTTCCAACATGGGCCAGTTCTGACTGAAGTTCTATTTTTTCTCCTATGGACAACTCTTTTTGAATCACGGGCAGGCTGACAATAATTTTTGTACCGGATCCTGCAATGGAGTCGACTATCATCCTGCCATTGTGCTGCCGGATATATTTTTTTACATTAGCCATGCCGTATCCGGTGCCTTTTATCTCAGCTTCATAGGCACAGGCCACATCCTTGCTGCCCTTTAAGGTAAATGATGGCTCATAGATATTCTTCAAATGCTCTTTGGGAATCCCACAACCATTGTCCTCAATTTCAAAACTTATATAGTTGTCCAGGCAAAATGTCCTGATCATTATTTGGGGCCCATCTTTTTTACTCAGGGCATGAATTGAATTCTGTATCAGATTGACCAGGGCATGTTCAACCATTCCCGAATCAGCCAGCAAATCCACCATATCAGCTGCAAGGTCGGTTTTTACCGAGATATTTTCCAGATCCTTTTTCATTAACTTCAGCACCAGGCCGATTTTCCCATTAATCTGGAAAAATTCCTGTTTTGGTTCCTGAGACTTTGCAAAGGCAACAAGGTTTTTTGTCAGGGTTTTCCCCCGAAGGGACTGGTCCCGTATTAATTCCAGATTCTTGTTTATGGCCGTATCCTGGCTGTCCAGCAGGGCCAACTCTGAAATCCCCATGATGATACCTAGGATATTGTTAAAATCATGGGCCATTTTTCCTGCAACCTGTCCCACCAGGGCAAGCTTTTTTGCCTCTGCGGCAAGGGTTAGTGCCTTTTCTCTCTGGACCTGGGCCTGTCGAAGTTCCGTGAAGTCTTCCCCCACACAGATGATTCTTTCAAGGGAGCCGTCAGATTCAAACACTGCGTTAAAGGCTCCCCTGAAATTGTGTATCTCACCGTTTTTATCCCTGACTCTGTAATCGAGAAAGGCCTCTGACACCCGCCCTTTTCTTGCCTTTTCCAATTCCTCCAGCATCATCGGAATATCCTCTTCCAAAATCATTGCAAAACTGGATTTACCCACCAGTTCCTCAGGCGTATACCCCAGTCGCCTATGGGAGGGGCTTGCAAATATATAATTTGAAATTGAATCATGGATGGAAACAAGGGCGCTGGTATACCCGGTGATGAGTTTAAAAAGGGTTTCACTTTTTTTCAGGGCATCTTCAATGAGTTTTTGTTCTGTAATGTCACGGCCCACTCCGGTAATGGCAATGACATTTCCCTCATTGTCAAATACGCAGGTTCCCACCCAGGAAAACCACTTCAACCCATGTTTTGTCATTGCCCGCTGTTCTATTTTTCCGCTATGGGGCGAGTGGTACAGGGCTTGTATTTTTTTTGAGATCTCTTCTTGATCCCTTTCATAAACATAGTCTAAAATTTTTTTGCCCTTCAACTGACTTTCTGTCTGTCCGAACATCCGGCAATAAGAGGGGCTTACAAATTGAAATCTTCCTTTGGTATCAATTTTGATGACCAGGTCTGACTGGTTTTCAATCAGCAGGCGATATTTACTTTCAGAGGCGCTTAATTTTTCAATAAGCCTGTCGCGATCCTTGACGGTTTTATCATACTCAGCAATGAGATCCTTGGTAAAAAGCCTTAAAAATGAGGTGTACAGCCGTTTAAAAAGACTTGGGACCTGCCAGTTAATCTTAATTTCGCAATGGTTATCACCCGCGAGAATGCATTTGACTTCAGTGGCCCGGACAGACCGGGCACCCGAAGCCACGCCAATTCCGTCATAAATCCCCAGGTTCCAATTGCACACATCACGGGTCACCTTGAACCCTGGCCTGTAATGCAGTTCAATGGTGACACTGGTATCTGTGAGGCCGGAGATTTTTACATCCTTGGTCCGGTTGAATTTCCGGTTTACCTTGGCGGCCTTTTTTGCAAGGGCCTGGGGTCCGATGACTTTGCTAAAAAAAAGATCGCTTTTTGAAAGATTCTCAAGGACAGCACCCCTGCCTGCAGTCTGCTCAGGCGTGGGGCCGGGCACCACTGTCTTAATCATGGAAAGCAGGGACAGGGACAATTCATTTGAGATCCAGTAAGACTTGTCAACCAGGTGTTCAAGGGTAACCGGTTCAAGGATATCGGGTCTGTTTTTGTTCGGAATCAAATAGGTCTTGGAATTGACAGCATCTTCAACCAGCTTGACCAGCACCTCTTTACCAAACCGGTTTTCAATATATCCGAAAAGACCCTTAAAGTTTAAACAATTTATATCTTTGTCCATGATTTGCGTTTTTCCTAGGCTCGCAGGTTTTTTTCACGCAGGTCGTGATCAGGGATTTTCCTGTAAATCTTAGGAATCGTTACAAAATAACTTGATCTAAATTGTTTTCAAAACCCCTTAAAAGACTGGGTGTTTTGAAAACAAAAGATCAAGTAACTTTGGAGCCAATCCTTAACACCACAAATTAATCGCCGATGGAATCAGACTACAATATCTTCAAACCTAAGACAAATGAATTTAGACATACCCGGGTTGATACCTAAACCCCATTCATTGGTATACGGATTGTACTGGCAGTTTGATTTTCAGCAGTAAAAATTATCTACCACTCCCATATATGCAGCGGGACTTGAATCCGCTGTCTAATTTTGTCTGACAGGATATTCTAAGAAATTCATTTTAATTCCCAATTTAATGATTATCATCTGAAAATAAAATTTGAGCAATGTGGAAATTCTTGTAAGTATAAGAGAAAGAGGCTTTTGTGGAGAAAATTTTAAGACAGATTTTGACCTCACGCGTATATGAGGTTGCGGTTGAAACGCCGCTTGACGACGCTATCGTTTTGTCTCACCGTTTAAAAAACAGGGTTCGATTGAAGCGTGAGGATCTTCAAAAAGTGTTTTCGTTCAAACTACGCGGTGCCTACAACAAAATCGCCCACCTTAACGATAAACAAAAATCCTTGGGGGTTATTACAGCCTCTGCAGGCAACCACGCCCAGGGAGTGGCATATGCCAGTAAAAAATTAGGGATCAAAGCCTTAATTGTTATGCCTGTTACAACACCCATTATTAAAATTGATACCGTGAAGCACTATGGGGGCGAAGTCGTTTTACATGGTAACAATTATTCAGAATCAGCTCAACATGCCATAAAATTAGCGGATTCGAACGAGATGGTCTATGTTCATCCCTTTGATGATGAATTGGTTATAGCAGGCCAAGGTACGGTTGCGGATGAACTGTTGCGCCAGAATCCCGGGAAACTTGATGCTGTTTTTATTCCGGTTGGGGGTGGCGGTCTTCTTGCCGGGATGGCAGCATATATAAAATCTTTGCGCCCGCAGATTCAGGTGATTGGTGTTGAGCCGTATGACAGTGATGCCATGGCCCGTTCTCTTTCAGCAGGTTCTATTGTCACCCTTGATGATGTTGGCATATTTGCCGATGGTGTCGCAGTAAAAGCCGTCGGACTAAAAACATTTGATCTGTGTCAAAAGTATGTGGATCGTATCATCAAAGTTAATACGGATGAAATTTGCGGTGGAATTAAGGCCACCTTTGAGGCAACCAGATCCATCGTTGAGCCGGCCGGCGGATTAGCCATGGCCGGTATCCTAAAATATATCCGCAAAACAGGATGCACCGGGAAAACATTAGTGGCTATAAACTCTGGAGCCAATATGAATTTTGAGCGGCTTCGTTATGTGGCAGAACGAACTTTAATTGGTGAGAAGCAAGAGGCACTGTTTGCCGTATCGATCCCTGAAAAATTAGGCAGTCTTAAAACATTTTGTCATGATATGGTTAATGACAGGAATATCACCGAATTCAATTATCGTATGGCAAATCGAGAATGCGCTCAGATTTTCGTTGGTATTTCAACTATAAACTCTGACGAAAGATTTGTATTCAGTACGAGATTGACGAATGCCGGTTACAAAAACATAGACCTCACCGACAATGAGTTGGCCAAAACTCATATCCGCTATATGGTGGGAGGCAAATGTCGCGAAGCCAAAAACGAAAGATTTTTTAGGTTCTGGTTCCCGGAACGACCTGGAGCGCTTGTGGAGTTCCTTGAGACGATAAAGGGGGGACTAAATATTTCACTCTTCCATTATCGCGCTCATGGAGGCGATTTTGGAAGAGTATTAGTCGGCTTGGAAGTCCCTCCTGAAGATGGTCATGGCTTAGTTACCCGTCTTGAAAAATTAGGTTATCGATTTCTCGAAGAAACTGACAACCAGGTTTGTGATCTTTTTCTATAGTCGATTTATCCACCATGCCGTCCGGATGACTTGGGGCCTTAAATGTATCTAATTTAGTCCCATGCCAATGACAAGTCCAACGGCAATACCAAGTCCGATAAAAATGGATCCGACAACAATTCCAACAGCAATATTGTTGTCGGACAACTGCTTTGATGTATCAAA
>PIVQ01001241.1 GCA_003354055.1 Desulfobacteraceae bacterium
CGATAATATCCAAAGCAGTCTGGTTGGCCATGAGCAGCCGGCCTTTGTTATCCAGCAGGCCTGTGAGCTGAAAATGGTTGTTGAAGATGGCCCGGATTCTGTCGCTGCTCTCTTTTGCCTTGGCTTCTAAGCGTTTGCGTTCTGAAATATCAAAGAAAAAAGAACAGAACAGATCCATATTTTTATGCCGGATATGGAAGACTGTAACTTCTGCAGGAAAGCTTTTCCCAGACCGGTTGTATATAGTGGATAGAAAGCTGTATTTCCCGTGTTCCTTTATGACACGGGTATATTGGGTTTCAAGATGTTCCGGGTCCCTGGCAATGGGATCAATATCAAAAATGTGCATGTCAGTGAGGGTCTTGTAGGAGTAATCCAGCATTCTGCAGGCCGCAGAATTCACATGCCGTATCTTTCCTGTGGCATCCATCCACAGGATACCGTTAGCAGCCAGTTGAACCGTCATCTGCTCTAATTTTTCAATATCCACTGGACTCTCCGTTACGGTTTGAAACTGATGGATATAAATCTCCGATATTTCGGAGTAGATGTCAAATCATATTAAAATAGTATTTACTGTTGTGGGATCTTTTTGCGAATGTTCGGGGGAATGGTATAAAAAAGTTATCAGGGTCTTAGGATCGGCTTCAAAATTACGTAAACTTTTGTTTTTCAAATCCCCTGTCTTTTAAGGGGTTTGGAAAATAATTTAGTTTACGTTATTTTGTAACGATTCCTTAAATTCTTTTTCAAAGTCTCTTTCGGGCTTTCTCCGAACCGTTTCCAATAGGCGCCGGCAAACCTGCCCAAGTGGAAAAAACCGCAGTCCATGGCAATGCCGGTTACAGTATCCCCTGGAACAGGATTGAGCAGTCGCTTTCGTGCCATTGTAAACCGAACCTTCTGCAAAAACGCCATAGGCGTGTAGCCACGGTAACGCTTAAAGGTTCGATAAATTGAACTTGCACTGTGGCTATATTTCTTGGCCAGATCTTGCATGGTAAAAGGCTGGTCTGCATGCGCTTCTAAATAATCTTCAACACTTTTTACCAGAAGAGAGTCCCCTAATTTTAATGGCTTGTCCAAATAATCCCTCAGGGAATGATCCATTCCAAACAAAATCATGGAGAGAAGCAGTTCTTCAAAACTTGCGACAGCTGTAGGTATCTCAAGAATACCGTCGTTCCGATTGAGTTCCGCCACAAAATTTTGAACAACAGAGACAAGGGAATTGTTCCCTGGATTTGACATATCCACCTTAGGACGGAAACGAATTGAGGGAAAGTTGTCGTGACCGGTATAGGATGAAATGATATCCCGCAGAATATGGTCTTCGATAACCAAGGCCAGTATGCTATTGTCTTTTGAAGATTGGATCTTGGCAACTTGGCCTGCTGACAGCATCACCGCTCGCTGATCCCACCCTATTTCCTCTTCTTTATCTATACGGTAAACATGTTTTCCCAATGGTAAGATTTGGAGGGAATAATAATCCAAGGCTTCTTTTTTCCCACCCTGGTAGGCTTGGTCCAGATAAGTATAGTTTAG
>PIVQ01001242.1 GCA_003354055.1 Desulfobacteraceae bacterium
TCTTTTTTTAGCACGCCCCTTGAAAATCAAGACGACCGGTCTAATAGTATTGGGAGCCAATGTGGTTTACGCAGACGGGCCTAAGGGTTTAGGTCAAACAGGTAATTTTATAGAGGAGATGAACGGATGCTTAAAGCAACCCCTGAGATTGATCAATGGCAGAAAGATGTATTTGCGCAAAAAGCGGTTAAATCATTAATCAAAAATCAGTTTGATGCGGTCTATTGTCCAAGCCGGGAAGACGCGGTCTCCCATATTCAGGCAATGGTGAAAGAGGGGACAAGTGTCGGTTTCGGCGGCAGTATGACAGCCGTAGAGCTCGGCCTGGTTCAAAAACTTGAGGAAAAAGGCGCCGTTGTTCTGAACAAGGAAAATGTAAAAGCTGAGCCCACCCCGCTGGCACCGGAGGAATTTATTCCAATGGTACGAAAACTGTTCTGTTCGGACCTTTATATTGCCAGTGCAAATGCCGTGACATTGGATGGACATATTTTAAATGTAGATGGCGCGGGCAACAGAGTCGCCACAATTACCATCGGTCCCGGGAAAGTGGTGCTGGTTGCAGGTGTCAATAAGATAACCCGCAACCTTGATGAGGCCTATACCCGGCTTGAAACTGTGGCTTGTCCCAAAAATGTAAAACGGTATAACCTGCCCAATCCATGTGCGGAAACAGGATATTGCATGGATTGCAAATCACCGACTCGGGCATGCCGTATATTTCATGTCATGAAATATAAACCCATGTTGACGGACATGACGGTTATCATCGTTGGAGAGTCTTTAGGCTATTAACAAGCCGGATATGGATTATTTCAATATATTCACGGCACCGGCTATTTTCATGCCGGTGCCTCCTCAGGATAAAAGGAAAATTCTTAACTCGGAGACTGTTTAGAATCCAATAAATATACTTGCCCCCTGCGGCTTTTATTGGTGAAAGTTACAATCCTTCAGGCCTGGGTTCAGCCCTTCGTTCTATTGTATAGCTGACCGGGTATTCGGTTTCATATTCCAAATGCTCTTTGGTCTGTTGAACCAGTTCTGGAGTGATGTAGTTCTTTGAGGCCAAAGTAAACACCGCTCCTTTCATGCCGGAGTTATAAAAAATAAGGTTTTTTTCTAACATTTTTCCTTCCATACAGCACCTCCTTATTAATTTACGCAGGGGGCAAGCAATCCATTTTAACACCACTTATAAATTTTCCTGGGGGCGCATTCGTATCTATAGTAAAGGTGAATACATCAGGTGGGGAAAAGTTGATTTGAACTTACTTTTGTTTATTACCGATTCCATTCTTTATCAGCAAGATTTTTTAGCAGAGTGTTACATACCTTCATCATACCTCTATGGCTAAAATTGTCAAGAAATTTAGATAGATATGTCTTGGTTCGAAGTACTACCCTTTAGGTGGACCCCGGCGATTCTTCTCAAAAAGATTGAAGATTTTGTTTGATTCAGGTATAACCTGCTGCCTGGATGGAAGTGGAATAAATTCCAATGCATAGGCCAATTGAAATAATACCCAAAGAATCAGGAACGGCAG
>PIVQ01001243.1 GCA_003354055.1 Desulfobacteraceae bacterium
CTGGCAGCGGATGCTTTCCCTGCATCCACCAAAGCTTTTGAGGCCGTATTAACCGAGATAATTCCCACGATGAGCATGGGAATCAAAACAGCGAACAAGCCACCCACAATCAATTTAACGCTCAACTTTACATCCTTGATCTTTTTCATCTAAGTCTCCTCCGCACAGTTGTACTTCGCCTTTTCCAGCGAATTGATCTGGTTTATGTTATTCCTACCGTCATTGGCCACAATTTATACACGACTAAGGCAACAAAGTTGCTGCTGCCTGTCATCCGTACAAGACTGCATACAAGACATTTAGGACGCTCTTTGGGCCTTCACTGCCCTTGGAACACTATCAACAATCCACGACTTAAATTCAATAATTATACCAACACAGGAGAAAAAAATGTGTTTGAAGAAGATTACTACGAATTTTATTGAATCTCAAACAGAAAGTGAAATTTGTTTTAGTATAATGAGACCTTCATTGGTAATGTATCACAACATAAGTGTCGCGCTGCATGTGTCGTGATACAATACCGGATCAAATTCCCTATTTTGAGACAAGCGTTCCCGAAAAAAATTTTAAGGGTTAAACAATCAGCCGTGCCAGCTCTCTGGCCTTGTCAAACCCAGGCTCAATAAGCGCTTCAACGGTTTCCCGGTCCAGGCCGTACTGGGTCACGGCCAACTCTATCATTTCATCCACACCGGAGTTGGACTCGTCTTCTCTCAGAATGGCGACAAGTCGCACAGGGCCCAGTGCCTGATGATCCGGCACGTCTGCTCCGTGATGGCCCCGGATGGCGGCTGCAATATTTTCAGGCAGTCCCCATTCCGCACAGATCCAGGAGGCTACCTCTGTATGGTCCCATTCCACCTCTTCTCTCTCCAGTTCAGCAAGATCACCTCCCTCTAAGTGCCATTTCTTAAAGATAGGGTCATAGGTCTCACTTCTGTGGCAGGCGAGGAAAGGCAGGGCAAGATCCTGGAGGAAGGCGGCTGTAAAGCACTCGGATTCCTTGGCAGGGCAGATGAGCCGGGCCAGGTCGCTGGCCAGGGTAGCCCGTTTGGCCGATGTCAGCCAGAATTCGCCGGGATCGTGCCATTGGCAGGATTGTTTGGGCATACCCTTGGACACGCCAACTCCCAGCACCATGGATTCAAGCTGAGAAATACCCACCAGGGCAATAGCCTGGGTAAGATTTTCCACCCTTCTGGTAGGTGAAAAGGCAGCAGAATTGGCGATTCTTAACAATTTTACCGATATACCGGGATCAAGGGCCAAAGATTCAGCAATTGATGATGCCGAAGAATACGGGCTTCTGATCTTCTGAAGGATCTGCATTACCACGGCAGGAAAAGAGGGTAATTCATACCCTTTGAGTATTTTCTTCAACTGTGCTTTCGGATTGATCTTTGCCTTAAAAAAAGAGAACATGAATACTCACCTTATTACTCGGCACGACGTGCCATTTTATTTCCCAGGATACTCAACAATCCCCCAAGCCCCATATATCCGGTAATGGCCTGGAGGGAAACAACCACCTGGGCTACCAGA
>PIVQ01001244.1 GCA_003354055.1 Desulfobacteraceae bacterium
ATCATGGAAGTGCCCTGCTGCTCAGGCCTGCCCGTGATCATTCAAAAGGCCCTGGAAAAATCAGGTATGGATATTCCCCATGAAGAAGTTGTGGTCTCTGCCAGAGGGGAAAAGCTATAGTGAACTGGGAGGCAGATGCAGAAGCAGCCATCAAAAAAGTCCCCTTTTTTGTCCGGAAAAAAGTAAGAAAACGGGTAGAGGCCTTTGTCACCGACAAAGGCCGCTCCCGGGTCACCCTTGGGGATGTTGAGGCCTTAAAAAAAAAGTTCTTGTCCAAGGGCGGCATGGAGAGCGAAATAAAGGGCCATGATGTCTCCGCGTGTTTCGGCGGGGAGGGTTGCCCCAACTCCGTTGTCTCTTCCGGACAATTGATAAAAGATATTCAAGCCCTCATGGAAGAGGCAGACATCCTCTCCTTTTTAAAATCCGAGGTAAAGGGAGATCTCAAGTTCCATCATGAATTCAGGGTCTCCATTGCCGACTGCCCCAATGCCTGCTCTCGCCCTCAGATCACGGACATCGGCATCATCGGTGCTGCCGTCCCCGGCATCATCGGTGCTGCCGTCCCCGGCATCACTGCAGAACCCTGCTCAGCCTGCGAGGCTTGTGTAGACATCTGCCCGGAACAGGCTGTCACTCTTGATGATAACGGCCCTGAAATAGACTTCGACGCCTGCCTGTCCTGCGGAAAATGCATGCGGGTATGCCCTACCGCTACTTTAGAAACTTCGCAAACTGGATACAGAGTGCTTCTGGGCGGACGACTTGGCCGACATCCAAGATTGGGCATGGAAGTGCCAGGGATTTTGTCCCATGATGAGGTACTGGATCTGGTTCGGCGCTGTCTTGAGTTCTACAAAAAACATTCCAGAGGCGGGAAACGGTTTTCCCATGTTCTGGAGTCTCTCGCCCAGATAATTTAACACCTATTTACATTGGCAGGCGCGGCACTCGGAAGGCCATCGGGTGCTGCACCACCGTGAATTTTTAGGCTTTATAGCCGATCATCCTCAAGAATCCCTTACGTTTTTCAATATCGTCCTCTGTTTCTATTCCCTTGGAGGCAAACCCGTCAATCACCCCGATAATCCCGCGTCCAAGATCCGTTTCCGCTAGAATGACTTCCACCGGGTTGGCCGTGGCGCAGTGAATTCTTGCCACTTCAGGCACGTTTTTAATCGTGTTGAGAATATTGATAGGAAACATCTCTTTCATGAAAATGATAAAGGTGTGGCCGGCGGATAAGGCATAGGCATTTTTTTTGGCAAGTTCGGTCATCTCTTCATCTGTCCCGCTGTACCGGACCAAGCATACATCGGATGCCTCGCAGAACGCCACGCCGAATTTGGCATTGGGCACCGTGCAGACAATTGCCTCATGTATGTCTTCAACGGTTTTAATAAAATGGGAATGCCCTAAAATAAAGTTAAGTTCATCCGGATTTTCAATGGTTATGGTTTTGAGTTCCATGAGATATTCTCCTTGTTGTTTTGAGTGTGATATCAAGGATATTGACGGCATTAACTATAATTTGTTTTC
>PIVQ01001245.1 GCA_003354055.1 Desulfobacteraceae bacterium
CGGATATCGAAGGTGGCCTTTCCTGACGGAGATGCCTTTGCCGATCGGTTGAAAGAGGCCGGGCAGATTCCTTTGCCGCCCTATATAAAGAGGTCGGGGGATGATGAAGGTCTTGCCCAAAAGGACAAGGCGGATTACCAGACGGTCTATGCCAGGTCCGAAGGGGCTGTGGCCGCCCCCACAGCCGGACTTCACTTTACGGCAAAGATGATGGACGATATTCGGGCCAAAGGGGTAGGGGTGGCACAACTCACACTTCATGTGGGCTACGGAACATTTGTGCCGGTACGGGTGGAAGACATACGGGACCATGAGATTCATTCCGAGTTTTTTACCGTATCCGACACCGTTGCCGAACAGATCAATCAGACCAAAGAGAGGGGAGGCCGGGTGATTGCCGTGGGTACCACCTCTGTCAGGACCCTTGAGTTTCTGGCGGATGACCAGGGCCGTATCCGTCCGGGGGCAGGGCAGTGTAATCTGTTTATTTATCCTGGGGTTGCCTTTAAGTGCGTGGATGCCATGGTGACAAATTTTCATTTGCCAAAGTCCACCCTGCTCATGCTCATATCCGCCTTTTACTCAAGGGAAAAAATGCTGGATGCTTATAAAACCGCCGTATCTGAACGTTATCGTTTTTTCAGTTATGGTGATGCCATGTTTATCGAATAAAAACGTAACGAGAATAAAGAATGCTGACATTTGAATTATTTAAGGATAACGGTGCTGCTTCCGGCACTGATCAGGATCGTTCCCGTCTTGGAAAAATAACCACAGAGCATGGTGCCATAGAGACGCCTATATTTATGCCTGTGGGAACTGTTGGGTCGGTCAAGGGGGTTTCCAGGGAAGATCTGGACCATTGCGGCGCCCAGATCATTTTGGGCAACACCTATCATTTGTATCTGCGGCCCGGATGTGAGGTGATTGAGCCCATGGGAGGGCTTCATAAGTTTATCTCCTGGGATAAACCCATGCTGACGGATTCAGGGGGATTTCAGTTTTTTTCCCTGGCCAAACTTGCCAAGTTTACAGATGAAGGGGTGAATTTTCAGTCCCATATCGACGGATCCAGACATTTTTTCTCCCCTGAAAAGGCGGTTGAGATCCAGATGATTCTGGGATCTGACATCATGATGTCCCTGGACTGGTGCATGGGGCATCCTGCCACTGAAAAACAGACCGTTGAGGCCTTGAACAAGACAACGGCCTGGGCAAAGCGGGGGTATGAGTACTGGCAGTCCCAGGGGGCAACGAACAATCTTTTCGGTATTGTCCAGGGCGGCATGTACAAGGAGCTGCGCTCCCGGTCGGCTGAACAGCTAACAGCTATTGATTTCCCGGGCTTTGCCATTGGCGGTTTGTCAGTGGGGGAACCTACAGACATCATGTACGAGATGGCCGATCATACCCTGCCTCTGCTGCCGAACAATAAACCCCGGTATATCATGGGGGTGGGAACGCCGGAGAATCTGGTGACCCTGGTGGGCATGGGCTGTGATATGTTTGACTGCGTGATGCCGTCCAGAAATGCCAG
>PIVQ01000444.1 GCA_003354055.1 Desulfobacteraceae bacterium
CCAGACCCTCTGGCCTGATTTTTCAAAAGAGGAGTTCCATAAAATATTAATTGAGTTTCAGCAAAGGGACCGACGGTTCGGGAAGGTAAAATGCAACACCTCCAACGATGGCTCACCGCTTTAATACTTGCCCCCCTCGTACTTTGGATAATTTTAAAAGGTACGACTCTCCTTGTGGCCGCACTGGTATCAGTGGTGGCCATTTTTGCTATCCGGGAGTATCTGCGTATTATCTGCGGCAATGATGAAGGTCCGGTATCCCAGTCCATAAAAATTATTTCCTATTCCATTTCCATGATGTTGGTTATGGGAGCGTGCCTCGGGTCCTTGCAGATCATGATCCTGATCCTGGCCCTGAATTTGATGATGCTGTGTATGTTTGTATTGTTCAGGTTCGCAACCACGCCCGATGTGTTTGATCTCATCTCCAAACAGGTTCTGGGTGTGGTGTATATCCCCTTGTCGCTGGCCCTTCTGATCTTTATCCATGCCGTTGAGGGCGGGACGTTCTGGATTATCTGGTTGCTTATTGTCAGCTTTGCCAATGATACAGGCGCTTTTTATACGGGAACCTTCTTTGGAAAGAATAAGCTGGCCCCGAATATCAGCCCGAATAAAACCATTGAGGGCTCTATCGGTGGGGTCGCCACCTCCGTTCTTTTCGGATTTGTCTTTAGCCTAATTTTTTTCTCAGACCTTTCCCTGGCACTTTTGACCATTCCCTGTGCCCTGATTATGGCCGTGGCCGGTCAGGTAGGTGATTTGTTTGAGTCTGCCATGAAACGGGCAACCCAGGTCAAGGATTCCGGGCGGATTTTACCCGGACACGGCGGGATGCTTGACAGAATCGACGGCGTGCTGCTGGCCATACCTGTTCTATATGCCTTTCTGGTATTTGCTCGATGAAGTCTTTGTCCATCCTTGGTGCCACAGGCTCCATTGGCACGTCAGCTTTAAAAATTGTCCGTATGCACCCTGACCGATTTGATGTGCAGGCGCTGACCTGTGCTAATAATGTCACACTTCTTGCCGAGCAGGTCCAGGAGTTCAAACCGGCCATGGTGGCGGTTTTGGATCGGGATAAGGCGGATGACTTAACAAAACTTCTTGCAGGAAGGCAAAAACCTGAAATCCTCTGGGGAGAAGACGGCTATGAGGCGGCAGCCCAATGGGAAGCTACCGATATGGTGCTTCTGGCCATGGTGGGAGCGGCTGGGCTCAAACCCGCTCTTTCTGCCATTGAGGCGGGCAAGGAAATCGCCCTTGCCAACAAAGAAACCCTGGTCATGGCAGGGGATCTTGTCATGGCAAAGGCTAAAGAAAAAGGGGTGGATATCCTGCCCGTGGATTCCGAGCATTCCGCCATTTTTCAATGCCTGCAGGGTAACCGCAGACGGGATTTTAAACGGATCTTCCTGACAGCATCCGGCGGACCTTTCAGAACCCGTTCTTTTGATACATTCGACGATATTACCCTGGCCGATGCCCTGAACCATCCCACCTGGAACATGGGACCCAAGATCACCATTGATTCTGCAACCCTGATGAACAAGGGGCTTGAAGTGGTCGAGGCGGTCCAGTTGTTCGGCATCAGCCATAAAGAAATCGAAGTCCTGGTCCATCCCCAGAGCATTGTCCACTCCATGGTGGGGTTTAAGGACGGAGCCGTCATGGCCCAGATGGGCGTACCTGACATGATGGAGGCCATTGCATATGCGTTTTCCCACCCGGCCCGCCTGGAGCTTCCAACAGCTTTTCCTGATTTTGCCGCCTTGGGTGCGCTTACCTTTGAAGCACCTGATCTGAAAAAATTTCCCTCCCTTGAATTTGCATTTGAAGCCTGCAGACAAAAGGGAACCCTGCCGGCAGTGATGAATGCCGCCAATGAAATGGCCGTTGCTGCCCTGCTGGAAAAAAGGATTCGGTTTTTGGATATTTTCTCCCTTATTTCAGAGGTTATGGGAAGGCATACACGCATTGACAATCCTGATCTTTCAGGTATTATTGAGGCCGATTACTGGGCCAGGGAAACAGCGATTTCTCTGATAGCCCAAATTTCTAAACGCAATTAGTGAGGTCTTATGGGTCACTCTGTGCTGGCATTTGTTGTTGTTATTGGAATCCTTGTCTTTGTCCATGAGTTCGGGCACTTTCTGGCGGCACGGCTGTGCGGGGTCGGGGTCGAGGTTTTTTCTCTGGGCTTTGGCCCTAAAATCCTGAAACGGAAGCAGGGCAGGACAGAATACTGTATCTCAGCCATTCCTCTTGGCGGATATGTGAAAATGGTCGGTGAAGAACCCGGCGGGGAACTGGATCCGTCCGATGAACCCTATTCCTTTACCCATAAAAGCCTGTGGCGGAAATCCCTGATTGTGGCTGCCGGTCCGGCTTTTAATTTCTTTCTGGCTATTTTTATCTTCTATCTGCTGTATCAGGTTTCGGGTGTTACCTTGGCCCAACCTGCTGTGGGAAAGGTACTGGACGATACCCCGGCCAAAGCTGCAGGTCTGCGTCCCGGGGACGTTATTAGAGAGGTTAACGGTACGGAAATTTCCTCATTCGGGGATATTCCTCTGGCCATCGCCAAAACGGGCGGCCAGGAAATTGATCTTGTTGTGGAGCGTGAAGGAGAGGCCATTGACTTTCACCTGACCCCCCAGCGTCAGGATGGAAAGAATCTGTTTGGTGAAACTGTAGACCGGTATATCCTTGGTATTGTAGGTACCGGAGAAACCTTTCACAAATCTTTAAACGTGTTTCAGGCCATGGGGAGATCAATTTCCGATACCTATGGTCTGATCAAACTGACCATTATGTCTGTGGTCAAAATGATTAGCGGATCCGTTTCTGCCGATAACCTGGGCGGCCCCATCATGATTGCCCAGATGGCCGGGCAACAGGCCAAGGCCGGAATGGTGAATTTTGTATGGTTTATTGCACTGCTTTCTGTCAACCTTGGGATCATCAACCTCTTTCCCATTCCTGTTCTGGACGGTGGTCATCTGCTCTTTTTCGGTATTGAAGCTGTGACCGGGAAGTCCGTCGGTGAGAAGCTGCGTGAAAAGCTGATTCAGTTCGGTGCAGCAGTGCTTGTGGCATTAATGGTCTTTGTTTTTTACAATGACATTGTTAGATTATTCAATGGTGGGTAATATGATTTCAAATATTGAGATTGCATTAAAGCAAGACTTAAGGGATGCAGAAGCATCTGCATTGATCAAAAAGGCGGATTCCTATTTTGGTATCCAAATAGAGGCGGCCCGGTGTATTCACATTGTGACCATCGAATCCGACCTGGATCAGGATGGTCTGGATCGTGCCAGGCAAGAAATTTTTACCAATCCTGTGACCCAGATTTCAGGCCTTAAGCCGCTGGATGTCGATTTCGACTGGTGTATCTGGGTCGGTTTTAGACCGGGTGTTAAGGACAATGCCGGTGCCACGGCCATGGAGGCTGTCCGGGATGTGTTGGACAAAACCTTTACCCCGGATGAGGGAATTTATACCTCCAAACGGTACTGTCTTACGGGTGAGGGCCTCTCCTTAGAAAATGTGGAAAAAATAGCTGCCCAGATTCTTTCCAATGCCATCATCCAGCAGTTCAAGGTTTTCCATAAGGATGACTGGAACCGTGAAACCGGTGCCGATGTCAAACCGGCCAAGGTGAATCTGAACCATGAGCCCTGTTGTGAAACCGTGGATATTGATACGGATGAAATGCTGTCAATTATTTCCGATGAACGGAACCTGGCGTTGAACCCACGAGATATACCGGTGATCCGGGAGTATTTTCTTGACCCCAAGGTGCTGGCAGATAGGGCCGAGGTCGGGTTGTCCAAGCCCACGGATGTTGAGCTGGAATATATTTCCCAGGCCAGAAGCGACCATTGCAACCACAATACATTCAACGGAATTTTTCAATACACGGATGTGTCTACCAACGAGACCGTCGTGGAAAATTCCCTGTTCAAAACCTATATCCAGAACCCCACCCTGGCGTTGAAGGATCAGAAAGACTGGGTGATCTCAGTCCTCTGGGACAATGCAGGTGTGGGCACCTTTGACGATGAGAACAACTATGTGGTCACCGGTGAAACCCATAACTCACCGTCCAACATGGAAGCTTACGGCGGGGCCATCACAGGTATTGTCGGGGTTTATAGAGATCCCATGGGAACAGGTCTTGGATCAAAATTGTTCATGGGCAGCTTCGGCTATTGTGTTGGGGATATCAACTACGATGGTCCCTTAAAACCGCCGCTTCATCCCAGAAGGCTCCTTGATGGAGTAATCGAAGGGGTAAAAGACGGGGGAAACAAGAGCGGGGTGCCAACAACTTTTGGCCAGACCCTGTTTGATCCCGGATACATGGGAAAAAGCCTGGTTTTTGTGACCGCCTTAGGGATCATGCCTAAAGAGGTCGACGGAAAGCCAAGTCATGAAAAAACCACCTCGCCAGGCGAACTCATCATCATGAGCGGCGGCCGGGTGGGCAAGGACGGTATTCACGGGGTTACGGCTTCCTCTGAAAGTTACTCTGAAAATACGCCGGCAGGACACGTTCAGATAGGCGATCCCTATACCCAGAAAAAAATGCATGATTTTCTCCTGGTCTGCCGGGATGAAGGGTTGATTCCCTATATTACGGATAATGGAGGAGGAGGATTGTCCTCTTCCGTCGGTGAATCCGCAATGCTTTCCAACGGCTGTGAGGTCTGGCTGGATAAAGTACCGCTTAAGTACGAAGGTCTCGACATGTGGGAGATTTGGATTTCAGAATCCCAGGAGCGGATGACCATCGCTATCAAACCTGAGGATCTTGACCGGTTCATGGAACTGTCCGACCTCCATGAGGTTGAAAGTTCGGTGATAGGGGTTTACACGGATACAGGAAAGCTTCATATCAAATATAAAGACGAAACCTGTGCCTATGTGGACATGGATCTGCTGGACAAGGGTTTTCCTGCCTGGGAGTTTGATGCGACCTGGATTCCCCCTGAAACACGTGGTCTGACAGAGCCTGTGATTTCCACTCCAAAGGATTTCAATGGGATTCTGGAACAGATACTGGCCAGACCCAACGTCTGCTCAAAGGAATGGATTATCCGTCAGTACGACCATGAGGTTCAGGGCGGATCAGTCGTCAAACCTCTTGTGGGCGTGAACCATAATATTCCCTCCGACGCATCTGTGACCCGGCCGGTTCTGACAAGTGAAAAAGGCCTGGCCTTTTCCCAGAGTCTGCTGCCCTGGTATTCGAAAATCGATGCTTATCACATGATGACCTGCTCCATTGATGAGGCGGTCCGAAGACTTATTTCCGTGGGCGGTTCCTTTGACCACATCGGCGGGCTGGACAATTTCTGCTGGCCCAATATCGGGTATGATGAAAAGACCAATCCGGACGGAAAATTCAAGGCAGCCCAGCTGGTCCGCGCCTGCAGGGCATTGAAAGATACCTGTATGGCCTACGGCATTCCCCTGCTGTCCGGTAAGGACTCCATGTATGTGGACGGTCATCTGGAAGGGCCCTTTGGGGAAAGAACAAAGGTGTCTGCCCTGGAGACGGTTCAGATTTCAGCCACTTCGGTTCTGGATGATATTACCAAATGTGTGACCCTTGAGCCCAAGATCAGTGGTGATCTGGTCTATGTCATGGGAACCACGGCCAATGAACTGGGCGCATCCGAATATTACGAGATGTTCGGCAAGACCGGGGTTAACGTGCCAAACGTAGACTTTTCAGGGTCAAAAATTATTTACAAGGCAATTGAAAAAGCCATTGATAAAGAGTTGGTCGCATCCTGCCATGCAGTGGCCAGAGGCGGTCTGGGTGTCCATCTGTCTATAATGGCCATGGCCGGCGGACTTGGGATGGATATCGACCTTTCCGCTCTTCCTGTAAAAGCAGGCGACGCATTGACCGATGCTGTGGCCCTGTTCAGTGAATCTGCGGGACGTTTTATCCTGACCATTGCCCCGGAAAACAAAGAAATTTTTGAAAAACTATGCAAAGGCCTGCCCCTTGCCTGCGTGGGATCAGTAACCGATACCCACGACCGGCTGACTGTTACGGGCGGCAAAGACAACAAACTGGTGGACCTGGCCATAGGGTCCCTTGAGACAGCATTTACCCAGACCTTTGGAGATATGATATGAGCAAGGTTAAGGCACTTATTTTAACCGGTTTCGGGTTAAATTGTGATAATGAAACTGCACTGGCCTTTGA
>PIVQ01000445.1 GCA_003354055.1 Desulfobacteraceae bacterium
GCCTTGAACTCTTCAAAACTCACGCCTCCGCTTTTATCCTTGTCCAGATCTTCAAAATTTGTGGTGGAGATTTTTCCCATTTTATGAGGATTGGAAGCGCCGTACTCACTGCCGCTGTTGACTTGTCCCCAAAAGACTGCGTAATGTCGCTATTGCAATGAAATCAAGTCGTTAGGGGGTCGTATGGGTGTTTCGGATCTGTATCAAAGAAAAGACCTGAGACAATGATGGGCTGTATCAAAAATGTCTCATAAGTGTCAGAGAGGATAAAAAAAACCGGCGTTGTGCACAGGGCACAACACCGGCATGACGATTGATTATATCAATCGGGAGGAGTTAGATTGTCTTTTGAAGCATCTGCGCCTGGTCAAATTTTTCCAGGGTCTCTTCCGAGGGTTTTTCAGTGATCATGCTGACCACAACAACGGTGGCAAAAGCCAGGATGAATCCGGGCAGCAACTCGTAAAAATATTCTCCCTCTATTTTGACAAAGTTTTTCACAATGAAGATGGTGGCGGCACCAACGATCATTCCGGCCAGGGCGCCGTATTTGGTAACGCCTCTCCAGCAGAGGGACAGAATGATCAGGGGACCGAAAGCCGCACCAAATCCGCCCCAGGCATAGCCTACCATGGACAGGATACTTCCGGAATCATTGGCGGCAATGATAAGGGCGATCAGGGCAAAACCAACCACACCGAACCGGCTGATCCAGGCCTTGGCTTTATCATCATAATTTTCGAAAAAGGGCAGGTCTTCGGTCAGGGCCGAGGTCAATACCAGAAGCTGGGAATCAGCCGTGGACATAACCGCCGCCATAACAGCCGCCAGGATAAATCCGCCGAAAATGGGATGAAACAGGGCTGTGGTCAGGGCAAGGAAGATTCTTTCCTTATTACCGTCCGGTCCTGCTACGCCTGCCAGGGGATGAATTTCATTGTATCCGATACCGATGATACCGATGATCGTAGCCAGAATCAGGCAGATGACCATCCAGGAGATACCTATGCGGCGGGCAGCAGGTACTGCCTCTACACTCTTGATCCCGATGAACCGGGCAAGGATATGGGGCTGGCCGAAGTATCCGAATCCCCATGCCATCAGGGAGGCGCCGGTGATCAGGGAGGTTGTGTATTTAAAGGCATCAGGCTTGATTGAAACAATGGTCATACCTGTTCCTGATATGGCCATATATCCAAGGATGGCACAGAAAATGAGGGCTGCCAGCATGAGCAGACCCTGGATTAGGTCTGTCCAGCAGACTGCCATATAGCCGCCTAAGAAGGTATAGGAAACAACCACAAATGTGGTGACCAGAAGGGCTGTCTGCTCAGATGCCCCAAAACTGTGGGCAAACAAAAGGGTACCGCCTTTAAGGCCGGAAGCCACGTACAGGGTAAAGAAGAGCAGGATGACAGCCGTGGAAACTATTTTCAGAATACCGGATTCATCATCAAAGCGTTTGGATAGGAATTTGGGCAGGGTAACGGTATCATAACTTTCAGTCAATGCTCTCAGGCGGCCGGCTACGACAAGCCAGTTGGTATAGGCCCCTATCACCAACCCGAGAGAGATCCAGACCCCTTCCACAAGCCCGCTTGCAAACACAGCGCCCGGAAGTCCGAGCAGCAGCCAGCTTGACATGTCTGAGGCCCCTGCGCTGATGGCCGTTGTTGCGGGCCCCAGCGTACGCCCGCCTATCAAAAAGTCCTCGTTATTGCGTGTCCGTGTCATTGAATAATATCCGATACCCAACATCAGCAGCAGATAAAGACCAAACTGTACGTACAAAATACCCATTTTTATCCTATTCCCTTCTTTTAAATTTTATTTTCATCGACCTGCCGCAGCAATCTGCGGAATGCCCCTTGCCCTTTATAATTCTCCTTGTTTTCAATTTATATGCAATAAAATCACAAGGATCCCCCCGACCCTTGATTGTAATGGTTTAACCATTATAGAATGAATGTGATTTAGTCAAGTGTTTTTTAGATTCCAAAATGAGAAAAGTTTTGATTTGGTTAGGGCAGGAAATTGAGAAAAGAGCCAGGGGCAAGGTATAGACCATTCGCTATAAAATATTTACCCCCGGCGCAGTATTTAGATCGGAGACAGAGATCTCAGCAGGAATCTGATATTTTTTGGATTTTCACCCACCCGGCGGATGGCATAGGGCCAGAAGTCCCTTCCGTAAGGCAGGTAAAGACGAACCTGAACTCCTCTTTCAATCAGGTCTTTCTGAAGTTTTGGCCTGACGCCAAGCAGCATTTCAAATTCATAACTATTATCGGGAATCTGTCTGGATCGGGCAAGCTTGATGATTTTATGTATCATCCTGTGATCATGGGTGGCAAACACCGGATATATCCCCCTGGCTAGGGCCGCTGGGTTCAGCATGGTATCTGCCAGGGAAAGAAAGGCACGGTCCACAGATTTTCCAGGTTGGTGGGCAATGTCCTGTTTTTCTGCAAAGGCGCCTTTGACAAGCCGGATCGCTGTGTTTCTCTCCATAACCTGCGACAGATCCTTTGGGGTTCTATACAGACAGGCCTGGAGAGTGATTGCCACAGGCAGATTCTGTTCTGCCAGGTCATGGAAGATCGCCAGGGTTTCATGGGTTACTGAACTGTCTTCCATATCGATCATGAGCAGGTCTTTGAATTTCGGCCGGGCAAGGGTGTGTATCTGTCCGGCCAGACTTGCAAGATTCTGTATGCACAGATCAGGGGACTGCATGAGCCCTGCCTGGGTCGGATCAATGGAGGTATGAAGATCCATGTCCTGCTCACGGGCCAGAGTCAGGGTCTGCGTCAGGGATGTCAGGGTTGCTGAAATGATGGTAGGATCCCGGACATATTCACCAAGGAAGAAAAACGAGGATGTCAGTCCTCTGTCCCTAAGAAGCTGTGCCGTGGAAACGGCATCTTTTTCATTTCGACCCCCCACGAACCGCCGGGCAAGGCCCTGGGTGAATGATCTGTTTTGGATAATGTTTTTAATACCGGGATGAGTGGCCAGAAAGATCATGGCCTTTTGCCAGAGATGCATAGTCTGTTCCCCTTTGTCTATTTGTAGAGTCCAAGGGAACCGGTCAATCCGTTTACCTTTTTTTTCGGGCCTTTGATGCAGAGACCTGAAAATGTAAGGTCACTGGTCGGTGCGATTGCCAATTTCCGGCTGTAGTCCTCATAATGGCGGCTTTTCTGGGCAATGGAGTTGAAATCGATGATGGCGACATCCGGTATTTGACTGCCCTGTTCATATATAGTCCGCAGCCCTGTGTCGTCTGAGGTCAGGACCGGAATATTTTCCCGGGTAATGCCCGGGTGCAGAGCACCGGACTGATCTGTGAGATCCGGTCCCAGGATATCCGTATCCATCCGACCGAGACTGATCCCCAGAACGGCTGCCGTATTGGCCACCAGCCCAGGGGGAAGGGATTTGTTTACTACCATGACTATTTTCATAAGCTCTCCTTTGAATATAATTAAAGTGTCGCCTTAGAATATACAAAAGAGAAAATCGTCTGGATTGTAAAAAATTGCAGAAAGTTTATTTATAGTCCACAGGGTTGATGCCTACAAAATTCTTAAAGGTTTTGACAAAGTGGCTCTGGTCGAAGAAACCGCATTCAACCGCCGTATCAGCCACATTGCTTCCTTTTCTCAGCATTTTTTTTGCCAGAAGAATCCGTTTGTTAATCACATAGGCATGTGGGGGGAGCTGCCAGTATTTCTTAAATTGGCGCAGAATGGAAAATTTACTCATGCAGGTCAGGGTTTCAAGATCATCCAATTGAATATCCCGAGTGAACTCTTTGTCTAAGAAATTTTTTACCTTATCCATTGTGCCCTTGTCCGGTGGGGATTGATCTGCAACGACATTCAGTATGAATGTCGTAAACAGCAGGTGTTCCAGAAAAAAAATAGCATTGGTTTCTTCCAGCATCCGGTCCTGGATTTGGTTGGCTTCAAAGCCCTTGAAAAACAGGTTCTTCAGCCGTAGATCCTCTCTGGATAATGTGATAGTTTCGGGATAAAATACATTTTTTTTACACCCGAAGGTCGCCTTTACCCATGCAGGATCCAGGTAAAGCATACGGAAAATGAATTTTTCAGGGTCCTTGGGTTGGCACAGGTGGATGGTCTCCGGGGGGATCAGAATTGCCTGGTTAACGGACAGGTCGAATTCCAGTGGCTGGCAGATGATTTTGGACGAGCCTTTTTCCACAAATCCGAAGGACAGGGTGTCGTGGGAGTGCCTGCGTACGGCATAAGTCTCTCCTGCCCCGGTTTTAACCTCAATAAAGGGCAGGGTGCTGCAACGAAGGATGCGTGTATCCGTCTCTTTGTCCATGGAAAAGGATATACCGGGTTTGCGCACCTGGATCAATGGAAATAAGTGCAGATCCCTGATAAAAGCCGGGCCGGACCTGATCCATCCCCCTGAGGGTTGAATCTAAATTGATTTATGGGCAGGGGAGTGATAGGTTATTTTTGGTGAAGATGTACGTAAACAGTTTAAAAGGAGCTATGGGCGCAAAATGACCTCATTATCTGATGCCCCGGATATTGAAAAACAGGTTCATGATCTGCATGAGATCCTTGAGATCACTAAGATCATGGCAGGGGAAAAAAGTCTTGATATCCTGCTGAAAGTCATCATGGAGGGGGCGACACGGGTACTTGATGCCGACGCCAGTTCGATTTTTCTCTGTGATTATGAAAGCAATGAATTCTACTCCAGGTTTATTCAGCAGACCGTTGTCAATGAAATCCGTTTTCCACTGGATAAGGGAATTGCAGGCAGTGTTGTCAGCACTCAAAAAACCATAAACATCCCGGATGCCTATGAGGACAGCCGGTTTAATCCGGATATTGATAAAAACACAGGGTATCGGACCAAAAGCATATTATGTATGCCCCTGGTTGCCAGGAATGGCGATCTCATCGGCGTCACCCAGGTGCTGAATAAAAGACATGGGGTGTTCACCAGGTATGATGAAAAACTTCTGGGCGTTTTTTCAAATAACGCTGCGGTTGCCATAGACAACACCTTGCTTCACGAGGAAAATAATCGTCTTTTCAAAAGTCTGATCTCCACCTCATCAAAGACCATTGATGCCAGGGATCCTGTAACGGCCGGGCATTCCCAGAGGGTTGCCCTGTATGCGGAAAACTTAGGCAAGGCTGCCAACCTGGATGCCGGCACATTAAATGAACTGGAAGTGGCATCCTGGCTTCATGATATCGGTAAAATAGGCGTCAGGGACAATGTGCTTTTAAAAACAGGCCGCCTGGATGCCGAGGAGTATAAAAAAATTCAGGAACATGCCTCCTACACCAGTGAGATCCTTGAGCAGGTCCACTTTTCCCGGGAATTGAAAAATGTTCCCTTTTTGGCATCAGCCCACCATGAAAGGATGGACGGCAAGGGATATCCCTATGGGTTGAAAGGTAACGATCTGCCTGTGGCCGCAAGGATACTTGCCATTGTTGATGTCTATGATGCCCTGACCGCCTATGACCGGCCCTATAAAAAATCCATGCCCGTGGAAAAAGCGTTGTCTATTCTGGAAGAGGGCAAAGGCAGCCAGTTTGATCCGGATCTTGTGGATATTTTTATTCGGGAAAAATGCTATAATATCGAGCGTCGCGGACATCAGCGGGTGTCGGTTGATCTCAAGTTTGAAATTGTCTTTTTATCAAATGACGATCAGGACCAATACATATCAAAGTACGGGCATCCGGAAATTATCGGACATCAGGTTGAAATTGAAGAGAATGTCATGTCTGAACGGATAAAAGCCGAAGAAGAGGGGATTCGTGTAAAAGATATTTCCGCCACCGGAATGAAGTTTCAAACCGGATATTTCTTTCCCATCAATAATTTTGTCATCTTAAAGGTGCTTATCAAATCCATAGATCTCTCCGTCCTGTGCAGGGTCATCCGTATCCGGCGCAGACCTGTGGGAACAGGCTATATCATGGGTGTCGAATTTGTGGACATGAAGCTGGATGAGCGCGGGAAATTGCTGCGGTATGTGGATACCCTGTCTCACAAGGAAAAACAAACCCTTATCCAATTCTATTGATTCTTGGGGGGGAATCGTTGTCAGGTTCACCTCTGGTGACCATATCCCGCTCGGTCACACAAGGACACTTAATGAAGATTACCCAAAAACATACGATTGATTTTTTTGATGTTGCCCATGATAAAACCCTGAGAA
>PIVQ01001246.1 GCA_003354055.1 Desulfobacteraceae bacterium
GAAAGTGCAGCGTTTGACAGAGCTTTGCCTTCAGCTTCCTGATATACGGCAGTTGCGGTTGCAGCATCATCCGCCACCAGAACATAGGTTTCAGCCAGGAAGATCATATCATTGAAACCGGTCAGTTTTTTCCGGGCCAGGTTCAGCAGATAAGAGAGGATTCCCTTGTCAGTGGTATGTTCTTTAACAATACCCACCAGACGGGCATATTCCTGTTTGTCATTGCACAGGCCTTCTGCAGCTTCGTAGAGTTTCAATGCACGATCCCGGTCTTCCAGGAGGTTGAGTGCAGCTCCGGCCACAAAGGTAAAGTCATAAAGAGTGGAGCAGTCTTTTTCAGATGCATCCACAAGGCTGATTGCCCAGTCTTTGTCATTGAATTTTTCAACGGCAACAGCAGCCAGTTTAATCCGGTCACTGTTGGAGGCGGCTTTGCCAGCCAGATCCGTGTAGATTTTTTTGGCCCAGGCATCGTCTTTTAAAGTTGCTACAATGGACTGGGTCAGAGTGTTGTAGTCACCAAGTCCTTTGCACTTGCCAAGAAGTTCCGTATAAATTTCACGGATCCATTCTTCGTTTCCAAGATCTTCGTGAATGGCAGCAGCCAGCTTAATGAAATCGCTGAAATGCAGGGTAAGATCCTGAGCCATTTTGTACAGCTTGGCTGCATAGTAGGTGTCGCCGGTTTCCTGGACCACTTCCCCCGCCAGTTGCCGCATGGGGAAGCAGGTTTGGTTCTCAGATTCCCGGATGCTGAAGCCTTCGTACAATTTTTTAAACTCTTCACGTTTTCCCTTCTGGAAGGAAACTGCCTCTGCCCATTCTTTATCATCAGCAGCAATATCAACGATGGCTTCAGCTGCCTTGATAAAATCATCATTGTTCTTGATCGCACCTTCAGCCTGTTTGAGAACGGGAATGGCAGCGTCGACATCGCCAAGATCCTTGGCCAGGGCAACGGCAAGGGCCACAAGCTGACCGCAGTCAGGATTAGTGGCAGCGGCTTTCTGGTATACGCTTGAGGCAAAGGCCTTATCTTCGGTGTTTTCAAACCCTTCCTTGGCCAGTTTCAGGTAATCGGAAAAGGCAGTATACTGGTCTTCGGCTTTCTTGTAGACAGACAGGAGGAAAGCCTTGTCATCCAGCTGTTCTTTGACGATTTCGGCAAATTTAAGAAGCTCATCCCCTTTTTCAAGGGAGCCCAAGGCTTTTTCAAAAATGGCGCGAGCCAGGTCTTTGTCATCCAGATCGGCAATGGCACCGGCTGCAAGAGCATTAAAATCAGCAGCTGTTTTGGCAGCGTCCATACCCTTGGTATACACGTCTTTGGCCTTGTCTTTATCGTCGGACATTTCCAGGATGGATTTGGCAAAGGAGACAAAATCCTCAGGTTTGGTGCATTTGTCAAAGGCCTTGTCCAGAACGGACTGGGCCATTTCAGGGTCACTTTCGGCCAGACTGTTGCTCAATTCCAGAAAGTCAGTCAGTTTGGTGCATTTACTCATGGCAGCCTCACCGATTTCCTTGGCCAGGTC
>PIVQ01000446.1 GCA_003354055.1 Desulfobacteraceae bacterium
AATTGATGAACACCCTGGAAAGAAGCGTGATCCTGTCAACCGGGGACTTCCTTGGAAAGGATGATATACAGATTCAAACCGGTTCTCCCATTGGATCCGGGACCGGGGAGAACGGTGGGGAGGACGGCGGGCAAACCGATATCAGTGGAAAGACCCTGTATGAAGTCGAAAAAATAGCGATTTTAAAAATGCTGGACAAGACCGGAAATAATAAAAGCGAAACCGCAAGACAGCTGGGGATTTCAAGACGGACGCTTCATCTGAAGCTTAAGGATTACGGGGTGATGCCCTAAGGATTGGCTCCAAAATTACTTGATCTTTTGTTTTCAAAATACCCAGTCTTTTAAGGGTTTTTGGAAATAAGTTTCTGCCCTTCAGGGTATTTAGATCAAGTTATTTTGTAACGATTCCTAAGGCCGCCTCAGGCTTGTTTTAATCGGAGAGCAGTTGTTTTTTTTCCTTGTACTCATCAATTTCGATTTCCCCTCTGGCCAGGCGTTCTTTTAAAAGGTCCAGCGGGGGGATTCTCCTTGTTGTTCCGGGTAAACGTGCGATCCATCGGATAAGAAAGATCAAAGCAATAAGCAGCAATCCCCAGAACAGGATCATAAACCATCCCATATATCCCGGCGCCATCATATGCCCCCCGTAATAGCCGTGGCTGTTTTCCCCCCATGCAAAGGCTGTAACAGGCAGTAAAAAGGCGGAGAGAAGAATGAGAGAAACGCTTGATTTTTTATATTTCATTGTCTTGTCCTCTAATGATCAATTCCAGTGATTAAACTCTTAACGAAGCCATATTAATAACTATATCAAGTTCTGTGCCGGGATGAGATATAGTGACAGGCATGAAAAATCGGGGGGATGGGCGCATTAATCACGGTTGATCTGGATAAAAATTATCCACCAGGTGACTAATTATTATCCACTGCGGGTAATTCGAATCCTTTTATCCCAGATAGAGCAATAAAAAAATATTAACCACGCAAAGGGCAAAAATCGCGGGCAGCAGCAGGGCTTTTTTCCTTTTTCCGGGATCCGCAATAAGCTGGGGCAGCGACCGGTATGTTCTGTTTATGCCTAAGTACAGGCCTGTGAGCAGTAACAGTCCCTGGATCAAAGGGATGACTTCGGGATAAAAGGGTTTAAAATGAACATGGGCCGTGCCGAAGATATCCCATCCATACCCCAGCGGGTCTGACAGCACGTTAAGGATATAGGCATAATTCACCATGACCGAAGGCAGGCTGAAGGCGATCCAGGCAAAGATGCCCACCGGGATCAGCATATAGGACAACTGCAGCACAAGCGGTTTTATATTGCCTTCATATCCGGCGAGTTTTGCCGACCATTTGGAAAGAACTATAAATATGCCGGGAAAAACAGCAAGAGACATGGTGTAGAGCACACCGATATAGATTAAAAAAGGATAGAGCTGCCTGGACTCCGTTATATTGGCTGCGGATTTGATCACACCCCAGGGTCCCAGCATGGTGATGCTGAAAGCAATGGCCACCACCAGCATAATAAGGATATTATACATCTCGGAATAATCTTTAATCGTCCTGTCCGAGCCAAACGGTCTTAAGAAGAATCCCACATTGTCTTTTGAGCAGGTTTTAACGCATTCCGTGCAAAGCCCGCAGTAATTGTTTCGCTCCATGGTGCCGGGATATTGGTTCCACGGGCATCCCCAGCCGTCGGGACTTCCCTTAAGGCAGCATTTGTTCTTGTGTTGTCTGCACACCTCTTTATCGACAACCCGCAATGCTGTTACCGAAGCCATGGAATAGTTGCCTAAAAATCCCCCTACAGGACAGATATAGAGGCAGAACACCCGGTTTCTGAATATAAGGGTAAGGATCAGGGTTGCCCCGAGGATAAGCAGGAACAGGATGGCAGTGGCCACGGGTCTTGTGATCAGGATAATGCCGAAGGAGATCATCAGAAGAAAGAGGATGTTCTGAAGCCACATGTTTCGCAGCCTTTTAGGCCAGTCAAGTCCAAAACCTGTAAATCGGTGATGCTTGCCTTTGACGGGCTTTTTTATGAACCTTACTGCGGTAAAGGCTCTTCTGCTGATCCACTCGGCAGGGGCGGGCAGGGGACAGATCATGCACCACAGGCGGCCGCCCAGAGGAACAAAGACGGATTTCAGAAGAAACCACCACAGGATCCAGACAATGATGATGGCGATATTATGGTTCCCCACAGGACTGCCCTTCAGGCTGGCAATGATAAACAGATAAAAGATGACAAATCCGGGGAAAAGAAGGAAAAACTGAAAGCTTCTGCGTTTCACAAGCCATTTCAGGCCGGGGATGATATCAAAGAGGTTAATTGCTTTGGGCGTATTTGTCTGCTGTCTTCTACCGGCCCCAAACCATAAAAACAGACTGATCACGATCCAGACGGAAAGTGCGACCATGGTGTGATAAAGGCTATTAGGCGCCACAATCAACTCTCCGGTCATAAAGGGATGGAGATTCCCGCAGACCTGGGTACAGCGGAAGATAAATTTTCCTTGCCTTTCTGCAATAAACTCAATCTCGTTGACCTTGTCCCAGTCTGTCTGAAGGGTGCCGTCATCATCCTCCCATTCATATTTCTGGAAGGCGATCCCGCCCTGCTTAATGGTGAATTCAACGGGATAGCCATCCAGTAAAAATCCGTGTGTCACATCCTTGGATGTGGGTTTGATAACAATGGTGTCGCCCTTGTTGACAAATATCCGTTCAGGGGTATACCCGTATTTGCCCGCAGTCAGTTCAATCGTATGGGTTTTGTTTTCAATGAATGTTTCTGAAAGATAGCCCGGCAGGATCATTGCCGCAATAAACAGGATGATGATGGCCGTTATGCGTAAGGGTTTTGATCTCATTGGGTTCCTCTTAAGGCAGATACAGGTTCGTCTGTTTTCAGCAGATATTCAAACAGGGCTGCAGATTTTTCTCCTCCCCAGTCCCGGGGACCCATGGCTTTGCCGATCATCCCGCCCTTCCGGTTCAATATAAAGGTGGTCGGGATGGACCTGATGCCGAACGTTCGTCCCATGTTTCCTTTTTGATCTAAAAGCACCTGATAGGTCAGCTTATGCCTTGCCAGAAATAATTTTATCTTTTTGGGGGATTCTTTCAGATTAACCGCCAGAATCGTAAAATCAGGATGATTTATCCTTTGCTGCAGCTTTTCAATATCCGGCATTTCATACACACAGTCCGGGCACCAGGTGGTCCAGAAGTTGATAAACACAATTTTTCCCTGAAAATCAGAGAGGGCGACAGGGTTTCCCTTCATATCGGTGAGTCCGCGGCTCTTCGGGGCTAGGATCCCGGCAAGCTTTATGATGCCAAGGGATTTGAACAGTTCGTCCGGGCCGCTTTCTTCCGAATATGCGTGATCCGGGGGAACCAGGAGGGCAACCGTCATGAGCAGGCCAAGGATGAGACCATACGGAGCAACACGATTATTGCTTTTCATGGCCATAAGGCTTACATCGTGAATCTGTTAAACAGGCTGAACCAGCCTGTAATGACGGTAAAGGAATCATTAAAGATCAAAAAGCCCATGAGGATCAGGACAATGCCCGTGCCTTTGTCAATGATCCAGAGATGCTTTTTAATCCGGTTGAAGATCTTGAAAAAGTATTGGATAAAGACAGCGGTTAAAAGAAAGGGAATGCCTAATCCTGCGGAATAAATCAGCAGAAGTTTGATGCCTGAACCGGCCTGGTCGGCAGTCCCGGCATAGGTGAGGATCGCTCCCAGGACAGGCCCGGTGCAGGGTGTCCAGCCAAAGGCAAAGGCCATACCCAGGATCAGGGAGAAAAACGCCCCTTTTTTCTTTGTATCAAGATGAAATCTCATATCCCTGGAAAACCAGCTGACGGGGATTATATTCAGCTTGATTAATCCGAATAATATGATGACCAGTCCGGAGGCTTTGGTCAGCAGGCCAAGATGGGAACTGAAAATCGAGCCGATCCATGTGGCCGACGCCCCGAGGATGACAAAGATCAGGGAAAAGCCAAAGATAAATAAAAGGGCATTGAAAATTACATAAATCCGGGTTTTATCAAGCAGGCGGGGTTTATCTCCCATGTCCATGATCTCGTTTATGGACATCCCTGAGATAAAGGAGACATATCCCGGCACCAGAGGAAGCACACAGGGAGACAGAAAAGAGACAAGCCCTGCGGTCAGCGCCATGATTATCGATATTTCCATGTTTATCATTTATATAGTACCCCCGGTGCCCCTCTTTTAAGGTTTATGCCAAGGGCTTTATCCATTGGTAATTCAATGGTCTGTCGGCCGTTTTTAAGTTTCTCATGCCAGGTTTTCAGGGTATATTTCCCCGGTGCAAGCCCTGTTACATCCATGATAAAATTCCCCTGCTTGTCGGTCAGGGTAAAATAAGTGCTTTTCATGACCAGGATATAGGAGATCATCTCCGCATGAAGATCGCATCGAAGCTCCACAATGCCGTGCTTGTCAAAGGTGACGGTTTGGCTTTCCCCGGGTTTGTAACTGCCAAAATTAAATGTTCTGGTCCTGGAAAGGGAAAATACATTGTGATCCACCTTGTCATTGTTGGGAAAGGCCACGCTGGCTCCCTGGGGGATCACCAGCATGTGGGGCAGGAAGGTCAGATTATTCTGATCCAGTATAAACGGGCCCTGTATAATCGGGTCCGGGGGAGGAGAGGCCAGGTTGGGTGTCTTTGTGATATAGACCAGGATATTATCCGATTTGCGCAGCCCCTGGGCTTTGACTTTGCCGGTTATCTCTGCGGCAAACCCCTGTGCGGTTGTTATTATCAGAACCATGGCTGTGACTATAAAAAAACGTATGCAATTCAATTGTAGACTCTCCTTTTTTTACCAGGCAGTTTCAGTGATTAAAATATCCTTGTTTTCCCACTTTTTGACTTTGGCCAAAGATTTCATAAACGGCCTGTAAATCAGTTTTGCCTCTGCCACAGGTTCATCATCCGGATTTTCAATTTTAAATTGATAGGAAAGTTTGACCGTTGTTTTGGGCCTGATCCTGGTGTCTCTGTCAACGGCAGCGGCTTTCCAGAACGGCACATTGATATTTCCCTTTTTGTCCTTTAATACCTTTGCAAACATCTTTCCGGGCAGACCTGCGTAATTACCGTCTTCTATTCTTCCAACCCCTGTCCAGGAGGGCAGCTCCTCTCCTTTTAATTTTTTTAATGACCTGCCTTCGGAATCCATTGCTGACAAAACCAGCATCACATTCCTCATGGGGTCGCCGGTGGGAATCCAGTGGCCGCCGTTGGTATTTGTGATATAAACCGTGACATCAAGAAGGTTTCCATTGATATTTCCTTCAATTTCCATTGAGAGTGCGGTCTTTAGCTGGATTTGTGTTCCGCCGTCAAAGTGATGGGGTCGGATATTTTGAGGGTCCCGTTTCGTTCCCCACATATCCCTGGCATGGCCGTCAATCACATAGTTATCGTAGGGCAGCATCTCTTTTCGCCAGCTCATGTGACAATCCTGGCATCGTTTGCCCTTATTGCCGTCATCAGCGGCAAGGCTGCTCTGCCATGACTTCCACTCCTGGTAGGTGGTCTGGACAGGAATGACCGTATCATCACCGATATCAAAGCTTTCCCATTCCGCATCCGTATAAACCTTTTTCCGGTTCCAGACCTCATTGGTCTTAGATCTTTTGACCTGGCTGTGGCAGGATGCGCAATAAACCCCCTTGTCAAAAACAGGGCTGTAGGAAGCCGACATCGCCGGGTTGACCACATCGTCATAGGGGCCGAATACAAGGATGGTGTTGCCCCTTATTGGGGTCTTGCGTCTCAGGCTCGGCTTGAAAAGGCTGGGTGTGTCGGAGGTTTTGGTCACTTTCCTGATTTTATGGCAATAGTCACAGCTGATCCCGTCCCATTCGGTTTGCGGCGACCACAACGCAGATTCAATATCTTTTGCTCCGCCCCGGGTGGCGGCAGCCGAAGGGGCGTGACAGGAGATACAGTTGCCGTCCTTTTCCGGGTTGTCGATCTTGTAGCCGGGACCTGCCATTTGTCTGCCTGTGGCATCGGTGCCGTTGTACATGTTCAACACTTTTACATTGGAGGTGGTGTGGGCCATTTTGGATTTATCCCAGTATTTTGCAAGGGTATTGTGGCACCTGGCACAGACAGCCGGAGATATAAACCGGTAATTGGGATTATCG
>PIVQ01000026.1 GCA_003354055.1 Desulfobacteraceae bacterium
GCTAACGGTAAAAACCGTCATGTTGAACTTATCCTGAAACTCTTCCTTAAACTGTTTAAAACTAAAATCTTCGTTGATCATTACATCTCTCCCTGTGTCGCTGTTTCCATCATCTTTCCGCCGATATCCATTCCCTTTTCCGTTGAATCCAACATGAAAGAGGTTTTATCCATTTCGTGCTTATCTCCCTTGAGTTCAGCATCATGGGCAGTAGTCCGTGTCTCAACCTGGGTTTTTTCAGTTTTGGCCATGGTCTCCTTGATTTTGGCTTCAAGCTCTGCATTTTCCAGGCGTTTCTTATTGAGTTCCAGCATTACATCCTCTTCCTGGATCTGGGCCTGTTTCGCCAGGGCCTCTTTTTCCGCCTCAAGTTCCTCAATCAATTTTTGTTTCCGAGTTTCGGCGTCCATCTCTTCTTCCAAGGGATCGTATCCAAGAAGAGGTTTGATTTTTTCAAGAAATTGTTCCTTATTGGGCATATCCATCATCTCAAAGGCGACATTCATTAGATGGGGGATGATCTCTGGCGGGGATTTCTTGACCCACTCAATGATGAGGTTCATGTTCTTTTCCCGGACGGTATCGGATTGGGGGGTATCGGTTACAATCATGTCAAAACGGCCCTGGGTGATATTATTTTTGATCCCGCCGTCTTCAAGCCTCTTGTTGATTTCAAGGAATTTGTCCGCGCCGGTCAATCGGTCGGTCACTCTCAAGACTTTTGCATGGGTCCATTCCTTTTGAATGCCTGCAGTGATCCTTTCGCCAAGCATTTTCTTGGATCTTCGCAAGTTATCAAATAGGGGAGCCGTCATAATCCCGGATTGCTGCTGTTTTTTATCCAGGGCAACCCGGCTTGTGACATTTGTTTGATAACCGGTTGCCTCACCATTGGCCCCGGATATTTCCTGGATCTCTTTTTCAGACTGGCCCAAAATGCCAATCTGTGAGGGGGCAAGTTCCGCATTCTCTTTAATATCGATCTTGCCTATTGTGCCATTCTTTACGATCACAAAGCCGTCAAGGGAATTGGCTTCTTTATGGATGTCATCTAATTGTTTCGGAGTTTCTGCAACGCCCTCTTCTGCGATTACCCGCCTTGTATTCATCATAGCCAATGCCATGGCCCGGCGTTTATTCACTTCTTTATCCTGGCCCCGGATCTGCCTTGGCACCCCATAAGGGAACCCATTTCGGTCAACGTAGCCGACAAAAGGAACAAAGGGATATTCATCATGTCCCAGGTCCGAAGGTGTTTCGTCTTTTAGGATGACAGTTGAACAAAAGACGGCCGTAAACATTTTGGGTACGGTTGCATGAATGAGTTCTGTAGCCTGGTCCGCCATCGCCACCTGTTCCATTGGGTCCAGGCTTTCATCAATCTCTTTAACGGATCCATCATCGAAACAGGCGAAAAGAACATTAGTAGGCTTCGGATACCATATCTCAACCGGTCTCACCCTTCTCCGCTTGGCATCAATCCACGGTGTTCCGCCTGCGATCTGTCTCAACTCTTCCACTTCTTCGGCTTCATCGTTGTGCAGGGAATAGTTTTCATTGGATTTTTCGGTCAACGTGGACCATAATCCGTCCAGTTCCTTTTTTTTGTCCGGATAGGCAGCCTGGAGCGCGTCAAGGTCAACCCATTTCTGCCAAAATTTATACCGGCAAACATCAGGGCCAGCCCAAACGGACGCGAACGGATCCGAAAAGCACTCTTTCCAATCCCGATATAAAACAGAAACCTTTTCTTTCCTGGGATCCCTATTTTTCCCGACAAAAAGATTCCCTATCCCCGGAACGATCTGATTTTTAAACGCCTCTGATACCAGATAATCACCTAAGTTCTGATCCATCACGTATTTGACCGATTCTGACATCGTTTGAGATATTTCAGAGTCTTTGGATGTCCTGGCCTTGGCCGTGATCTCATGCCGGTTGATTGCCTGGTTCCCCAGGATTAGATTTACTGCCGGGAATGTCCGGTTGATGATGATAAGCTCAATGCCCTTTTTCTTGTATGCTGCAATCTCTTCGGGTGTAGCCTGTTCACCGTCGTACATTCCTTCATCTTGCCATGATTCACCCCTCCATAGTTTAGAGACAAGGTGTGCCTCTTCAACCTGGGCGGCCCATTTCCGTAATCGTGCTGGTATTGTTGTCATCGTCTTGGCCTGTATCCTACATTGTTTGATATAATTTCCGGCGTGATCATGCTCATCATCACCGCATCCGCCAGGTTGGGGCTTTCAATCTTCAATAGTCGTTTCATTTCGATCTTGGTCATTATCTGAATCAGGCCATTGCCTGTTGGTTTCCGTGGGATACGGCAAAGCTCTGAACGGAGTTGTTGCAGGTCTTTGATTTTGGAAGAGAAGGAAATCATTGTATCCGGGTCAATGTACTGGCCCTTTGTGACCGCCAAATACGTCCGGTAAACTCGGTCCCGGAGTTGCCAGTAATACTGAGCCCGGCGATTCTTGAAAGTTTCCTTGTTGGTATGCTCTTTGGTTTCCTCTGTAACCAACTTCCCCGGGTCCTCGTAAATCTCATCCGGATTTTCAACTCCCCAAGAGCCCTTGAACATTTGGTGTTCGCAATGTTTCCCGGCAAAGGAGTCTTTGATCTGCCGTTTAAGAGAAACGCCCAGGCCGTCTGCATCCCACACGAAATGGTCAGCCTGGTGTTCAATGGCAAGATCCGTCGCCCAATCGCAGCCTTCATTGACATCGCCAAAGGCTTGACTTGTAACTTCCGTAAAGACCGAACCATGCCGCAAGGCAAAACCCTTGTCATCTGGTCCCAGGTCGGAAGGATCATGAGAAGCAATCTTCGCCCCCCGGGGTTTGAATCCTAATTTTTCATGGGCATCAATGCAGGCGTCGAACCATTCGGTCTTGATAATGGAGTTTTCAATGGAATCGTTATATTTCCCTTCCCAAACGTGATCGTATAGAGCCCGGTCAAGGGTTTCATAGTCGTGTTTTCGCTCCTGTTCCAGAACGGCAGGAAACCAAGGATTGTCCGTATAGTTGCAGACAATTATCAGGTGCATGTCATCTTCATAATATCCGTCACGATCCAGATATTTTTGAAAGGGAACGATAAACCTTTGGCTGAATGGGTCTTTGCTGCTCATCACGTTGGCCGTGAACCAGATTTCAGAACCTTCCAGCCTTACCGTGGGTGTTAGGATCTTAATTGACTCTTTGGTGAGGAATTGGGCCTCTTCAACCCAGAAGTATTTAAAGCCCTGCATCGACTTAACGCCACCAATGCCCCTGGATAGACCCCGGAAGCGGAATCGTCCGCCGTCCTTGTGATCGATATAGGACTTGCCAATGGAAAAGCCCGATATATTTAGCCGTTCAATCTCTTCCGCAATGAGAGCGTGCACAGAATCTTCAATAGAGTTTTGATATTCCCTGAAACAACCGATCTTGGCTTTTTCGGTCTGTGCCTTCATCGACATGAAATCACCAGCGGTCGTACTTTTTCCAGATCCACGACCACCAATGATGATCTTGAAACGCTTAGGAATCTCAAGCAAAGGCATTAATATGTCAGGGACCTCCATTGACGGCATTATTCAGCAGGTCCCTTTGCTCTGATCCCTTTAATGGTCCAGACCATATCTTCCCCGCTTCCGTCATCCGGCTCAGTATCATCCTTGATATTGAAGGCCTGACGTTCCAGGGCAATCCGTTGGGCTCTCACGGCAGCCAGGTCTTTCAAGGTCTTGGCCTTCTCGGAAACAGTAAGGTTGACATCAATGGAACTGATATCCCCTTGAAAGGAAGCAAATTGCCCCCGGGTCGGTGTGCCGCCCAACTCAATCAAGAAACTCTCTTCCAACTCCAAAAGGGCCTTGATCTCTTTCCGATGCCGGAGAATGACCTCCGAACCGATTTCGGCAGCCTCTTCGATAATCTCTTTGTCTGTCAGATTTTTTTTATTACGCAAGTCATCATCTTTGCGTAAACTCTTGCGTAAGACTTTTTCTTTAATTTGCTTCTGGACTTTCCCGGCAATATTCTTTTTCCAGCCTTTGGTCTTTGCCCGGTTCCGAATAGATCCCTCTGTGATCTCCTGTTTCCAGACCTGGGAGTGTTTGTGGTCCTCTGCATATTGGGAACAGATCTGATAATTTGAGAGAGTTCCCAATTTAAACAGGGGTTCAACTGAATCCCAATCAATCAATTTACGTTTTTTTTTCTTTTCCGGTGTGGCCATTATCCTGAATTTTCCCTAATAGGTTCCAGTATGGGAAAATAAATCAAAAAGAGAGAGTTATCAAACACTGTTTATTTGATTAAGTTGTTGCTTTAATATTTAATAATAGAGGCGGGAAAAAAGAAGGAATAGAGGATACAAAAAGCCCCTGCCGGATTAACATCTGACAGGGGCTTTTATGGTGATGATATTATTCTATTATGTTGAGTCTGGTGGATTGCCATAACTGTGTGATTAAAATATATCACGAATATCATTTTTATGAGTTTCAGATAGGATAACCTTGAGTGCAATCAGGTATGCTTTTTATATATTATCAACTTGAATTTGGAAGCATGATCTATGTTGTTGTTTCCGGTCTATATAATTGAATCTGAACATTTGCGAAGCGTCCGTTCAGTTCTACTTTAGGCGTTGGGTTATGCTCATCATTATCGATATCTCATAGCACAGCCCTTAAAACTTCCTTCTTTAGCACGGCTCGACAAATCTAATCGCCAAGTCATCTTGTTTCTGTAATGCCCTTGATCTGCAAAATCCGTTACCCTGCATTGTTTATCTGCGGGCTTATCCACTACCGATACTTCAAGTATTTCAGCAACTTCCTTAATAATTATCGTACAAAGTTCTCCGATGTAAGGCATCCCGGCCAAATGATCGCAATCGTCATAAGATGATCCACAAATCGAACATGTACGATACTTCGTAATAAACCCTGAACTAAAAAACATTTGCGGCGGAAATATGACCTTTTCAATCACTTCGTACATCGGCATTCTACATAGGGCTATTTGATCGACCTCATGCACACGGCTGGCAGCGGCAGCAAGGCCCTGAGCATCAATGAATGAGTCCCATGCCTTCTCGGGCTCCTCCCGTTTCAACAGGAGCCACATCACCAATTCCGAACGAATTGCCCGTGTTAATAATTCCAAAGCAAGAACTATATTGGCACCATATTCATTGGTATCATCCTGAAATCCTGCTTTAACGCAACGTAGTTGTTTCAAATATTTATCCAAAAACTCTACCTTTTCAGCCTGTAGTTCGGACGCTCTTGCCATGAAAGAGAGTGTTTCTGCTTCATGGATTACAGAGGTATACTCAGCAAGAAGCTTATGATATTGTTCATCAATCTCCATCGTTCAGTTCCTTGACTATTTTTGATACCTCAGATAGTCCATCAATGCTTCCAGTATAGGAAATTTTTTTAAAGGATCGCACAGGGTCATTTTCAATTAAAAGATCTAAAGTAACTTGTTTATCTTTGCTTTTTGTTCCATGAAGAAAATTTGACAGGTAGTTTCCTATTATATTGAGGGCTAATGTAACTGCATCAGGATGATTAGATAAAAGCATGCTACTCATAAAGAAGGTTGGTAAAATCCAACTACCGTCTTTTTCATGAATTGTCCTTAACTGCATAGTAGGATTAAGTTCAGTTTCATTAATTCCATTCGTCCTGAATAATTTCCTAAAAGTTGGTACCAATTCATCATATAGAAACTCATCTGCTGAATTGACAGATGCAAAATTCCTTGGCAAAAATGCAATTTCCTCTGGCAAACCTATCCCCAGCTCTTTAAAACGTGTGGACGACAACTGAACTTCAGTGATTTCAATGCTCATGATAGTCCTCTCTTTTCTTCTGATTAGCAGCAATCCATAGAGGCGTAGGCACATCAAACGAATCTGAATATCAAGTAAATTTTATTAACCTCGGACTTGATCTGTTTACAATAAGAATTAGATATCAAGACAAATTATTATTGTAAAGACGTATTCAACTATATTTAAGAAAGCGTAACCAAATGAATAACTCTTTCATTCCTTTGTATTGGAGATAAATCTTAATATGAAAACTCAACATATTATATTAAACTCATTATTTTTGGAATCTTCGGAACACTCAAGAGTTTATTCTATTATCATTATTTTTTAACACGTTTAAACTAAACCTACCGGCCAGGGTCTTTGAAACTGTACCACCTTTTGGGTAAACCGGGCAGGTTATCCCGGTCAGGTTTGGCACCTGGCTAAGCTTTTTTTATATTGGTCAAGAATATCAATACTACAAATGGCACAAGATTCATTCCGAATGAGTATGGAAAATCTGTTTGTCCAATATAAAAATAAAAGCTACTTCCCCAAGAATAATTTAGCAAATATGTTTTTAAAGAAGTTGTATAAGCCTTAAAGCTGATTCCAAAAAATAATTCATACAAAAAGTATGGTGTCACAATATAGGGAAGTTGGAGTATTTGATTTATTATCGAGAGCGTTACACCAAACCTATTTTCCTTCCAAAGTGAATATCCTGAGATAATTGATAGCAAGCTCAATAAGGCATATATAATGGATAATATTGGGACAAATTTTTCAGGAGTTTTCAGACTTATATCTTGAAATATAAATATGATTAGAAGTCCAAAAACACCACCTAAAATCTGAATCAGTGCAACAGCCTTGATTCCCTTGTTCGAGATGTCTAATTTTTTTTCTTCAGGATCATTTGATGACTGTATGGGATGAATCAACTCGTTTCTATCGTATGAATCAAAATACCCACAATAGCACTTAGATATGTCATCAATATTTTCAGTTCCACATTCTGGACATTGCCAACTCATGAAGAATCCTTTTCAGTATTATTAAGCCTAACTATGTATTTTCAGGTCAATTTTCAATGATAAGTTGAAATGAGAGTATAAATCGAGCATTTTTTCCTTGTGGAAATTCAAACTTATTGAAAAACTAAACAATCGGTTCTATCGAAATAAACATTTTTTTTAATCTGGGTTAATAATCATTTCCTGTCGGGAAAGGCAACAGTAAACAAAATATATTATTTTGATTACACCTGTAACGCGGCACGTAATCTCAGAAAATTAAAACTTTGAAAATCAACATCATATTCTATTATCATTACAGTTGGGCAACTGGTTTTAAACAGGTCTCTATACCACATGTTGTGGTCGATAAATTATGGAGAAGGCGATTGATTATAGACAGATTGTTGGACCTTCTTTTCCTTCAAATCTCTCCATGGGTTTGAAAAGAACAGACAAAGTCCTAAAATGATAATAAAAAATCGAAATTTCTTGGTCATTTTTGCACTTAACGGTGGAGTTCAGGGGCCGCCGACTGCAAGGAGGGGACTTGGGTGTGGAGCCCCAAGCGGTCTGCTGCAACGACGGGCTATGTGGAGCATAGATTTATCTCTTAATACCAATTGAATTTAAGCGCTCTTCTCTCTCTTGACTACGTTGCTTTTTGTTTTTAAGCCAAGCATACATTCTACCTACATCATGAGGACGTTTTTTGTACAACAGATTTCTGCCATGGAGGTAAACCATTGCTAATATATCAGCATCGTCTTCTCGTGCACCTTCTGATATAAGTAATTGCTTGAGTTTTTCATCACTTAATAAAACATTATGAGAATGAGTATATCGAATAAATCTGTATAAAGCGTCCCAAGCATTGGTATTTATACGTCCTCCATGCGAAAAATTTGTATGAAGCATAAAATTATAAAAAACTTTTTTAACACCAGGAGATAACTTAATATTAGATTTCATTTTTAAGCCTCGATTAATTTTTTGTATACCAAACAAACATAATATTTAAATCACTGGCTTGTCCACGTGCAGTGGTTTGTTCACCGGTCCGGTGAATTGTCTTGTTGGACAATATGTTTTAAGTTATCTGACAAATTTCTAAGAGACTCGTTGAGTTCTATAATTTGTTTAATTTCATTTTCATTCTGCATTTCTAATGCATTCTTGATGCTATTAATCTGTTCAGGATCAAATTTGACAGTGTCATTACCATCAAGGTCATTTATGATGACCTCCATGATTTTATTCACTTGATCTAAATATCGCTGGCCAACGGATATGTCGTATTTTGATAATTGATTAGTAATTTCAGTTTTTGTTGTAATTGGTACAAATGCTGAAACACAAACCGCAATCAATGATACGAAAATAGCAACGCTAGATCTTATTAATGTCTTTCTGTATTGACCAACGAGTTCTTGGTGCCTTTCGGATGATTTTTCTATAGCTTTTTCATACTGTTGTAATATTTCTCGATGTCTTACTTCGTCTTCCCCAATATAATTATTATTTTTCAAAACTTTTAAAGAGTGGGAGGGTAAAATAGTTTTTGAGCTATAATAAAAAAGGAGTTCACATATTTCTATATCGAAAGCGGAACTACCGGTATACCTACCATTGTGAATCTTTGTACCTATATCTCTTAATTTAGTATCGCCACTAACATAAATCAAATCGTGTTTGTCTAAATAATCTAAAAGCTTAACGACCTTAAAGATGTCCTTTTGAGTTCCTTCTATTATTTCTTTAAGAGTACCTAAGCTGTCTGCACGACTTAATAATTGTAATGAATAAGATTCCTCTATTTTTACTGAACAGTCGGCTTTGGATTTAACTTCAATGTAGTATTCATCAAAATGAGCGAATAATTCGCTTAAAATATTTCCGAGTACATTAAGGCTACCAGTGTCGTCTAATCCTAATATTTTGTCGATTATTTTTTTTTCGAAATCACTGAATTCTTTCATTATTCATCTTCTTTTTTATAGGCCAACAAGTTGATGAACAGACCTGGGTATCATTCAGTCGTTATTATCTAACTGGATATCATACGGATATGAACACTATACAGGTCTGGATACTTCCTTTATATCTGCCAAATTTCATATCTACCAGCATTAGGTAAGCGTGTAAAGGGACTCTATGATAAATTTTCCTATGGTTAATTAACCTTTCAGGAATCATGAAAACTTGCAATGAACCATAATTCGGTTTAGGTTCGCATTTATAAAAAAAGCTCAGGTTTTTAATCTCAACACAAACCCCATATCTTGTGTTTGTCCCTTTCTGCTGAAAAAGCATGATTATATATTATTTTGATTACCCTGTGATGATAGATATCCGGGGCATCAAAACACGATTTTGAAATTCAACTTTCTATTCTATTTTGTTTACCTTTCAATATATTCATCTACCTATATGAGGATGGGTAGAAAGGCAAACTTTAGCGCCTTGCCATGAATTCACAGTTATGAAAAATCTTTATATTTTTCTAAAAGTGTTTCTGATTTACCGAAAGCTTTTTTGTTGTAGAACATCATACATTTCTTTACACGATGGTTGAACTTTAAATGCTCAAAGAATTCAAACTCCTCAGTTAGTGATTTAAATTTGTTTTTACCAAATGAACTAAGACAATGATAATAAAGAAGTTCAAGTTCGTTTTTGGACATCTGTGCCCTGATGAAGTTTGAATAAACCATTTTATCAGGAATATCATCGTTACGTTTAATGAAATATAATATTTGATAGAGAGTTTTGTGATAATGTTCAATCTTTGAGGAAATAACTTGATAAGATACATCGTAAAGATCGGGTATCGTTAGCGTCCTTTTTTCTCCGTCTTTGCTTAATTCTGATATTCTGTCCAGCCCTATATCTTCAATGAAAGATTCAAAGCATTCTCTGCCTTCATAATCAATATGAGATTTCTTACTGCGATAGGATAAAGATTCAACATTTTGATTGTGAAGCGTAACTAATTGAAAAAAGGTATTTTCAAACCTTTGAAGTTTTAGTGTTTGGTTTTGCTGAGAGAATTCAACTTTTTGTCCAGCAAGTTCATTTCTAGTCAAAACCAACTCTTCCCTTTGGAGTGATAATTCTTCCTTTTGTTGTACTATGGTGATTATAAGACCTGCAAAAGCTAAACCCGAAAATAAAGATGTAAGGACTCCAAAGCTATCGCCGAACGCTCCTATATTAGCGATAGAAAAGTTTTCAACCGGCGATATTATATATATGATTGCTACTGCATAAATAATTACACTTGCAGTTACAGCAAAAAGAAGAAAAAAACTTCTCTTTTTATATTTCATAGATATTTTCCAATGTGTTTATTAAACTAATAGCAAAACAATATCTTTATTCGTCCTAAATTTGCAACTGTAAAGATTATACATAGTTAAGTTTGTTTATTAACTGAGAAAAATCGCAGCAACAACAAACCATCCCCAACGATCGTTATTTCTATAAGCCAAAAAGATAGCGCCGCCTACGGCCACGGCAGATGCTAAATATTGAAATCCCTCCATGATTACAGCTCCTTTAAAGGCGTGTTCATATAAAGGCTACGGAATAAATCCTTATCAAACCCACTGGTCAATAACTCGGCTTTTCTTTCCTCCATATCCATGTACTCATCAACCCAGGCATGGGTAAATTGGGGAGCTTCCCAATTCTCCTTTTCTTCTTTGAGTAGCCGATAGGTTTCGGGATGACACCATATCATTTTATTCATGCTATCCACTAAAAGGGTTTTCCTTGGGAGAAAACAGGAATATTTTTTCTGGTATTTTTTGCACCATCGGTTATTTTTAAATTTCCGGGTTTGCTTTTTCGTGAATATTCTTTCGATCATTGCCGGGGAAGAAATCACGGTATATCCGTATAGCTTCATCCTTCAACCCCCAGATACTCCTTGATCATATCAATAGCGGCAATATGGCCTTTGCAGAAGACAGCAAGATATCCCTGCTCTCTTAACAGTTCATTAAATCTCTTTTGGTCCTTGCTGATCACTCCACCTTTTAAACGTTTTAGCTCAAGATACAAACCGGGGTATTCGTTGTCATGACTTCGTGCGGGTAAAACAATATCATTCACCCCTTTTCGATTTCCCTGCAGGTACATTTTATTCCTGAGCTTGGGCGTCAGGCGGACCCCATTAAGAGTTCCATATGCTAACTGCAATTTGGGGTATCTGATCTGGTTGGATCTGATCCACCGGAAAACTTGCACCTGTTCCCACTCTTCCAGTGGGGTATCATTTTTTTTCTTTTTTGCTACCATATCTAAGATCCTTATTTTTGTATTTTTAAGATTAAACTATGTGACGAATCTCCCGCGCTTATGCGGGATTCATTCACTCTCCTTTAGGAGAGAGCGCCAGTCCCGGATGGAATCGTTAATGATTTCAATATGTTCATGCGGGATCGGGCCGTTCGCGCATGGGCCTCGTTCACGCATGGATTTAGCATGGTTCCATGCGTGATTGAGGAAAAAACACCGTTCCCGCATGGAATTTGATTTTTAATATCGGCTTTAATATCAGGGACTTGCGCGGCTTTCCATGCGCGAACGGCTGAATCCCGCCAGTCGCGCATGGAATTGGACACCCCTGTTTTCCATGCGCGAACGGCTCCATCCCGCATGGTCGCGCAACACACGTTCACGCATGGAATGACGTTTTTTCTAATCATTTTTCAATCGCTTTCAGAACGAGTTTATGGCTATTTCCGGCACCGACACCAACCTCTTTTGCAAAGTCGTTATCGATCATATAACGCCATAATTCATCCGTGTGGGTTTTCCGTTCAAAGGTAGTGCAGTTGATTTTTAGCGTCTGACAAATCGTCACCCCTGCGGAGCCTGATTTTAGATCCCGTTGGGTATAATCCCCGCCATCTTCAACCAGTAATTTATGTAACTGAATGGCGTATGCGGCCATTTTATCGCTTTTCAGCTCGGTATACTCCAATGCCCCACCCGAGCCACGTTTAAAGAAAATGGGCTTACCCTGACGGGCCGTATAGTTGGATTTGGGAGCATCAAAGATCACATAGTTCTGTTTGTCCTCAATGCCGTACCTGTCCGCCGTGTTCTGATCCATACCGGCCATACCCGCTTGCCACCGGCAGCCATCTATAATGGAAGACGCCCCCCGGTTCATGGCCTGGGATACCGTACCGGCATTGGCCTCTGACGTATGAGAAGAAAACAGGATAGTGATACCATACCGCATCCTCAATTCTTCAAGGCAGCCGATCCAGGCCGTACCATGATCATTGTTATTTTCATCCAGGCCGTAAAACCGGGATTTCGGATCAAAGATAAGAACGTCCAGGTCCGGGTGGTTCTTGATGGTTGAATCTAACCAGTCAAAGCCCTTGGCCTTGGTCGGGTTCCGCTTTTCATCTAATTCCATAAGTGGTCCCACTTGACCATATACGGATGCAGCATGGAGATTATCCGGGAACTTCCCCTTGCAGATATCCCAAAACCTGCGCCCCAACTCGTCTTGATCGTCTTCACCGAAGATACACAAGACCTTCAACGGCTTGGGTACGCTGATCGGGCCGAAGTTTTTACCACTGGACATAGCCTTTGCCAAAGCCATAAGGAAAAATGTTTTCCCGGTCCCACCCGTGGCTGCCAGGGCTCCAACAACATCGGCCGGCATGAATGGCTGACCAAACAGATTTAAGATATATTTCCGGGGTTTGGGTCTGGAAATCAGCCAACTGTTTAAGGATGTGCTGATTTCCGGTAGTGGCGGAGTTTCCTGCTTCTGCCCCACGGTTTGCGCCAACTGATAGGTAACAGCTGTCAAACCCTCCAAGGTGGCCAAGTCGTTGAAATCCGTTGGCCTTTTTTTATCCGGATCCACGCTTTTGAATGCTGGCCAAAGTACAAGGGCATCAATCATCCGCCCCGCCTCTTTCGCTTTCGTAATGCCGGGGTTGCCAACCTTCTCTGCGTCATCATCGGCGGCAATGGTTATCTGGTGATGGGGAAATCGTTCCTTTGTCAACATGGCTACCCGGGGCATATTCCCGGAATCAAAAGAACAAACAACCGTCGAGCCCGTGGCTGCATAGATAGAGGCCCCGGTCGAATACCCTTCACAAATAAAAACCCTGTTGTCGTTATTGCCCCCGGAGAACTCAAAGAAATACCCTTTCCTGGCTCCCAAGGGCTGATACTTCTTTGATCCGTCCTTACGGATGTATTGCAGGGAATGTATTTGATAATCTTTGTCGAATGACGGGACCAATAACCGGCCCTTTTTATCAACCTTCAAAAAATACGAATCCACACCCTTCTTTTCCAGGTATGGATGGCCCTTACTAATCACTGATGTTGCCGTATCCCACTCTTTCTTTGCCTTGGTCATGGCCTTAGCATGGTTCTTTTTTTCCTGGGCTTTTCTCAGAGCCCTTGCCGCCTCCATTTCCTTTGTGTATTTTTCCCGTTGCTCATACGTAAGGGTACTTTCAGATTCGGAACACCATGTGCCTTTTAACCCGGTTGACCAATTACCGAAGGCAGCGCCGCAGACATCTCCGAAATAAAAAACATACCATCCAACGTCTTTCTTCTTATCAACTTTGAACCTGTGAAGCTTCCCGTCCTGAATGATCCCCCCAGGAGCAAGCCCATGTTCTGCCATTTTATCGGCAAACGCCTGGATGGGATCCTGGGGGGTTAGGGCTTCTTTTTTCGGTTCAGTTTGCTTATCAGCTTTGTTTAAATCCAACATAATCGACTCATCATTTTCAAAAGTCCTTCATCATCTTGCTCTTAAAACTTCCATCATAGGAACCTTTTTGGGAAAATATCAATTACAAAAATAGTTCATTCCATTTCTCGGCAGCAAAAAGACCGCCCCGGAAGTACCGCAGAGGGACAGGCTCCTTGCGATCAAAATAGTCTATGATTTCATTGATTAAGTGTATTATCTTGGGGGCGATTTTAGACGTTGAATTTTCGAATATCCCGGCACAAAAAGAAATGTTTACGACAACAGGATATTGCTTGTATTCCCACCCGGACGCCCGGCCGAACTCACGGATTAACCCGTTTACCTTGTTAATGTCCGCCTCCAAAGGCTGTGGGATTGTCCCCATCTCCTTGTCCACGACCTTGACCAATCTTTCAAAGAGGCCCCGGAGTCTGCCTGGTTTCAATGGTTTTAGATCATGAGATTCCCGCCATTCTTCGTCAAGCTCCTGATCGGGGATAGCCCGGATTAGTGCCAGCTCTGCCAATATTTTAATCTGTGTATCTGTAAGTTTCGGCATTATATCCACCCCTTCATTGTTCTGCATTCTGCCGGTCCGTTTAAAATTATTACTTTCATTATTTTCCTTCTTGTTTCCAAAGTTTAAGTACCGTTGTGAAGCTGCAGCCACATTTTTCCGCCGTTTCGAGGATGGACAAAGTACCTTTGCAGTCCATTATTTTCTTGAGTACCTTTGGGTCCTGCAGGGCCTGGTTTTTTGTATTGCCGCCTCTCTCCCTAGGGGCAAATCCCCATTGCCGCATCCAGGCAAAGACAGCACTTGTGGTGATGGGTAAGTTTTTGGCGATTTTAGCCCCGGGGTATTTGTGCCGGTAATACATGTCATGCACATAATGAGATACGTATTTATACTCATATCCCTCAATGGCCTTGATCAAATCGTCTTTGTAATGGAACTTGACCATGGCATCCAATTCTTTGAAGTTGAGGGCTAATTTTTTCTTTTTCATGACACCTTACCCTGAAAAACCTTGAACTTCCTGTCGCACTCCGGACAAGTGAAATTTAGCCGAAGATTCCAATGGGCATGCACATAGGCGGGGTATTTATGATATTCACCGCATTTGCAGGTAAATCCGTTTGATCTTTCTTCTTTTTTTCCCATATTGTTTCCTTTTTAGGTATGTGATAATTTAAAAAAATGCTTAATGCCCTGTTATGATTATCCGGTATTTAGTTGACTCAATTCTCTCGTTCATATATTGGTGATACTCAAACTTTTTCATCAGGATATTCAGAATATGGTTAAATTCATTTCAGTTGTAATTGGAGTCTGTATTTTCCTTGCTTTCATGAGCTTAGTTGGCAATCCTCACTATATTGAAACTTGCATTGGAATAATCATCGCCATTCTGGTTGGCGGATGGGCCTATATAAAGCTCAATGCTCTTAAAAAGAAATTCAAACGCAAATCTTAATGCCCTGTTAAGTTGATTAAAAATAATTGCCTTTTCTAAGGGTTTCCCCGATTGTTTTTCTATTTTTAGTGATTTATAATTAATTAAAACATGCCGCTCCGGCATATTCATCGGTTCTCGCATCACCTAAGGCAGGGTTCTTACCCTGCCTTGGTTTTTCCTTTTTGTGAGTTCCCCTAATTGACACATAACCTCAAGGATGGTTTCTTTATATTTATGGATTGCTGCAAATATCACCGGATACATATCGCTTCTCTCAACGACATTATGGCTGATCTCGTCACAACTTTGCAGTGGTGTGCACACTCGACAAACAAGGCTTTTGACAAGAAAAATGTAACGCGGAAGTTGCCGCCAACCAGCAAGAGGCTTTTTTGTGACGGCAGGCGACAGAAGGGATATTGCCCTATAATTTGAGGACAGGCCTATGGTTTTCATCAGGGCCAGGTTGTGTTTTGGAGCATCTGTCAAAAGTGATATTTTCAAGGGTTCACCTTGTAAGCTTAATTACATAATTTGTTGAGTTTCATTTTCGTCTTTTTCCTTCTTTATTGAATAGAAAAACAACGTTCGCGGTAATCGCACATCTTACATTTGAAAAACTCTTTGTTCTGGTTCAGCCTGGGGAGCAGTTCCCCGGCAAAACACGCATTTAGGATCCGTTTGGCCTTGGCATCCAGCATGTCAAACCAGTTGGGGTCAAACGGGATCTCTTCCCAATAGATGTCCATGGTATTCATGTTGACAACGCTGAACAGGGCGGGGTTTTCGGTCACATTGAACTTTTTCATATAAAACTGACACTGGCCGTAATATGTCGGGGATTTCTCCCGGATCCCGTGTTTGACGATGGGAAGGAAATACTTTTGCATCAGGCCCTTTTGTTCCCAAAGCCTTGGCCATGGTCCAAACTCGTCCGGGCCTGATACAAAAAAGCCATCTGTATGGCCTTTCATGTTCCCGTCATGTGCTACAAATCCGAATTGCTTCCCTTGTTCATCTGCTGCCACCAGGCCAAACCCGGAAGTACGCAGCCAATCAACCATTGCCATTTCAACCCAATGTCCACGGGCAAAGACCCGGATCATCCTGCCTTTAAATTCTTTCCCGGGATCCTTGGGTGTCTTTGTGAAGTCATATTGCAGGGCTCTTTCACATTCGGATCCGATCCGGGAGCCCCCCAGGTAATCCCGTTGGGGCTGGAAAGATTCTTCCAGCTCCAGGGCGGCATCAATCCGGGCGTTCATCCGCTCCGTGATTGTGGAAGGCAGCTCTCTTCTTAGATCAAGCATCCTTCCACACCCCCTGACCAAACCTAGTGATTTTGACACTTTTCCAAGTATCTATGATTTTCATAAAAAGGTTTCTGCTGCCCTTGCATGGGAAATCCTGAATGTGCCGCACCGAGCCATCCTTGGTCGTTTCTTCGATTTCGACAAAGAACTTCCCGACTTCTCTTTTGCAAACCAGGACCAACTTTTCCGTGTCGTTTGATACGAAGTTGACACAATCGCAGACACACGATGCGGATCCAACCTGGGCAACCTTGAGCCCGGTGATGTTAATCCCGTGGGGGCATGGCGTTAAAAGCCACCCTTCGACATCTTGTTTATAGTTAATTATCATCGTGCTTCTCCTTTTTATTTTTCTCAGCTATTTGCTGTATCGTTAAACCACCGGCTTCCTTAGGTGCATATCGTTGGATAATTTCATCTGACGCATTCATTTCCAGCAGGGTATCCTTGATTGATTGCCCCCCATCCTGCCAGTACCGATACTTTGGCGGGGCATCGTAGGGAATAATCAGTTCGTCTTTTTGATTTATATAAGGAGGACACCACCCGGCCATTTCCCGTGTTGCACAATGCACCTGTTCACAGAATTGAACGATCTCGGCCATGTTCATATCTAAAAAGGTTTTAGACATTAGGCCGGTTTCGGTTAGGTAAAATGCCAGCTCTTTTAAATCAAATTTCATCTTATTGGTTTCCCATTTGGGTAAGGGTTTGTTAAAAAAAATCACACCCACGCCGGGGTATCTGCGGTTATCTCCTGGGTGGTATCTGTACCTATTGGGACTCTCAGGCGTTTGAAAAGTATTTGATTGCGGCGCTCTTTTATCGATTCCGGGGTTATTTGATCCGGGGTGTAGCCACACATTTTAAGCACAGTCTTGATATATTGATCAGTTACCTTTCCAGCATGTTTTTTGTTGTATCCTTTCCGATATTTAGCTAATTTTTTAGTATTTTTTTTTCGATATTCTTTCGTTTGTTTAAGTATTTTTCCAACATTCTTTCTGTAATATTTTTTAGCTTTCCTATTATCCTTTTTGTAATCTTTTCTCTTCCGTGTATTTATTTTTTCAGCGTTTTTTTTATGATATTCTTTTCCATATTCAGCTTTTTTTTCAGCATTTTCTTTGTAATATTCTTTCTTTTTTTCAGCATTTTTTTTGTAATACTCCCTCGCGTCAGCTCTCCCGCATTCCTTGCACCACCACCCAAAACCGTCTTTACTATCTTTCCTTTTACACCAAAACTCAGCCGTCAAAGGGAAAGCCCCGCCACATTTTGAACAAGTCTTTTCCACAATCACACCCCCATCAATCGTTCAATTTTTGCTCTGTTAAAAGCAAACGTAATGTATGCCGCCGCCTGGATCTTGCTCAAAGACTGGCACATACCTAATGCTCTCGCCAATATCTCCATTTGTTTCGGGCTGGCCGGTTGGGTCTGCCAGGCGGCCGCCTTTTTAGCTGTCCGGGATGATTCATTTTGCCGCATAAAATCATCACTTGAGGCAATGGCCCCAGACCGGTTGGAAACGCCTAAAACATCAACCTTCCGCCCCATGCCGCCAATGGAATACCAATCCACACCATTGGGGGAGCAGACACACGCCCAGGCGTCGAAGCCATTGGCAATCAAAAGCCTGTCTGAATCCCATAGGCGGATCCACCGAAAGGGGGATGTGTTGATAAGATCAAGTTCAATCAGCTTAAGCTCGGCCATTTCGTCATAAAACCCGTCCTCGCTCAGCTCTACCTTGAACTCATACCCGCAAAGAGGACAAACCATGGTTTGGATAGGCAATTCAGCAAGGCAACTCTCTCCACTGTCAAGCCTTCCGAGACAGGTCTTTTTTTGTACATTCTCGGGATCACCTTCTTTACCGTCATCTTTCAGGACCACGGTTGAATTAAGGTTCCCGGCGTTAAGAAGGGAGATGCCGAAATCCAGAACCAGGCAATCTAACTTAATCACCCCCGGGTATAGAGCCGAATCCACTTTCCTCAATCCCCGGCCAACCATTTGAATCACCACTGATTTATGGGAGGATACCCGGAGAAGGATAATGCAGGAACAAATTTGACAGTCCCACCCTTCGGTGAGAACAGCCGGGTTTACCATCACAGGGAACTCTCCCTGGTCAAAGGCTGCCAGGGTTTCCCGGCGTTTCTTTTTGCCCATTTTACTATGGACCGCCCGGGCATCGACCCCACCATTCTGGAAGGCTTCCGCCACATCCTCTGCATGGTCAATGGTGGATGAGAAAATAACGGTTGGCCGGTCAGATGCCAGTTCTAACCATTTTGCAACGATTTGATCATTGTTGAATTTCGTGTTTTGAATTGCTTCGACTTCCGCCTGATCATAGTCGGCAGCCGTTTTCTTGACATTCTTCAATTGGGCTTGGGTGCCGATATCGATCACCAATGCCCTGGGTGGAACCAAGTGGCCGGCATGGATCATTTCGGTAATCGTCACGACATCGGCAACATTGGAAAAGGTTTTCCTCAACCCTTTATTATCTGATCTTTCCGGGGTTGCAGTAACGCCCAGGATTTTAACCTTGTTATTTAATTCAATGGCCCGGCCAATGACCCGTTGATATGTATCACTGGCTGAATGATGTGCTTCATCAATTGCCAGCAGGTCAACCGGTGTCATTTTTACAAGGTTTTTTTCCATGGATAATGTCTGGACCATGGAAAAAACAGTTTGGCCAAGGAACGATTTTTGATCTGCATTAAATAAGGATATCGTTGTGTCTGGATTGACCAGTTTGAACTTTTCACTATTTTGCCGAGTCAACTCATCACGGTGAGCCATCATCAAGGCTTTTTTCTTTTTCTTGATCACCTGGCCGGTGATTGCTGCCATGGCAATGGTTTTCCCGAAGCCGGTATTGGCAACGGCCAAAGTGTTTTTATGTTTGTTTAAGGCAGTGACACTTTTTTTGACAAAGGTTTCTTGCCTGGATCGTAGGATGATCATTTTCTTAGATCCCCGCGACCTGGCCGGATCTATATGCAAAGCCGAGGATTGCGCCTAAAGCAAGGGCTGCAAACAGGAACCAGTACAAACTTTCTCTTTTAATTATTATTCGTTTTGAATTTTTTCTGAACATTTTATTTATCCTCTATTGTCGTGGCTTTATGTCCGCACTTGCAGCCCCAGGAGTACCGGATAGATCCAGAACCATTCACGGGCGAATGATTCCGCTTCATCATTCGCCCACATTTTCTACACCACATCTGTAATCTCTGCCGCCAAGCGGGTTGCGATTGTGGATAGGATGTTTTTAAAGCCTTTATCCTCTGCCGTTAAAACCACACAAGACTCCCCCGCCGCATTTGTTAATGTTAGGTGAAGCGGGTCCGCCTTCATCATGGCAACCAATTTAGAAAGTTTGGCCTCTTTGTCCTTAATGGCCAAGTTTTCGGCTTTGGGCAACGGCTTGTTAGCACTTGGTTCGGCCTGATTCGGATACCACCGGCTGTTTCCGGGTTGGCGGTTAATGCCTCCGGGATAACCGGCACATTTCTGAACGGGGGGAACCCGCTTACCTCTGCCGACCGATTGGATGTGTTCCAATTTGTCTTCTGTGGTTTCTGGAGTAGCGGCATCCTTGGGTCCGGGCTGTGCGTCAACAGATTCTTCCACGGCATCGGCAACATCCTCAACCTCGAAAGCATCATTCATGGCGTGGGCTTCATCCCAACCCTTAAAGGCTTCATGGAGCCCATGGGCCTCGTCCCAGGCAATAGCGTATTTTTCCTTTGCCTCTCGGTCTGCTTTTTCCTCTGCCAGCCGGTCAGCCTCAGCCTTTCTTGCCCGGGCACCAACAAGGACATCCTGGGCCTGAATCCTTTGCTGTTCGACCGTTTCCTTCAGGTGATCCGCAAACGTGGAGTTTTCAAGCAGTTCAAGGCTTTCCTCCATGGTTTCAAGGGAAGAGTTCCAGCCAAAGTTTGTATTGAACCAGGAATGTTGATCATTGATATCTTGCTGTTTTTTCAATTTGGCCAATTCTTCGGCACGTTTTTTTTCTTCATCTTCATAGTTTTTCCGGGCGGCCAGGTTCTCCGTGGCTGTTTCAATGGCATGACCAAGCAGGTCACATGCTGCCTGATATTTTTCCTGGAAAATTTCCTTTGGGATTTGAGTACCATCTAAAAGGTCTATCTTTTCCTGGATCTGAACCGCAGTTAAACCTTTGACCAGGCCGGATTCACAATGCGTTTCCAAAATCCGCATGTTCTCATCCAGTTTTTCAACCCTGGCCACTTCTGCAAGCCTGGCCTCTTCTGCAAGCTTCGCCTTATGATCCGTGTCTTTTTTAATTTCAGCGATTAAGTAATCTTCTGTTTCTTTGATTTCCCGGGTGATGGATCCTGCGTCGGTTTTCAGATCCTTTCTGTTTTTAACCAGCTGGTCATCAAGTTTTTTTTGCCGCCGCTGAACTTTTAACCGCAAATCCCGGGCTTCCTTCTTGGCGGCCTTTACCTTCTTGACCGTTTTCGGGTCTTCAACATCAACCTTTAAAGACTGATACGTTTTGATCATGTCCAGGGCTGCCCGTTGGATATCAAATTGTACAAGGGGATTGTCTGCATTGACGGTGATTGCTTCGGCATCTGTTAAAACATCTGCTGGCTGTTCAATTGTTACCGGGCCTTGAGTGGTGGGGTATGAATCATGGGCTCCCATGGGTGTAACCGGGGTTCTCAATCCGTTATTGATTTTTTCTTTCAGCGGGGGTAGGTTCCTCGTATTCATTTTGTTTTTTCCTTTGTTAAAACCCGGTGCCTTGACTCAGCACCGGGTTTTTTATTTACGATTGATTTCTATGCAATGACCGGAATTTCTGAGAGTTCTTCTTCAAAGAACTTTTTGATCTTCTGAATTGCGTCCTGTTTCCAGGCGGCCCCGTCACACTCATACAGGGCCAGCATTGGCGTATTGTCGTTTTTGTTGATTTTCATGCGGAAGACAAAAGAGGATTCAGGCTGGTCAACATCGTCAAAGGTGCGGAAAGGGATCAGGTTGACGATGGGTTTTATTTCAATCTCATTGACAATAGAAGATAACCCCTGCTTGGCCGTAACTGCCTGGCTGATTCCATCATCTTTCATTGTAGAGTTTGCATCCACCTTGATACCGGACACGAATCTCAGAAGGTAGTCCCGGTCATCATTCTGGACGAATTGACTGTTGAGGGCGATTACAAAGTCTTCAACGTCCATCCTCCGGCCAAAGGGAAACTGACAATCCCTGGAATTGGCAACAACAATGGAAGTTCGCTGATTGAAATCCCCGGCCATGGATTTATACAGGATCACGGTGTTGAAATCCCGGACATGGATAAAAAGGTCGTCCCACTTTTCCGGGTTTTTTGTTACAAAATCAACGATGCCGGTAAGGTTGTTGATTTCCAAGTCGTCCGGATAGTGATCCTTGACCGGGACATATCCATTCTGTTTGTAATCTTTGCCTTTAATCTGAATTGCTTCCGGGGTTTTCAGGTCAAGAATTTTTTCAATGGCTTCTTTAATCATTTGTTCCATCCTTTCTATCAAGTTGGGTTACGTTATCCATTCCGGGTAATGTGGGCTGCTCGATGACTTCGCTGGCTTCCGGTCTTCCATGTTGGTCTTTGCCAATGTAAATTTGAGTGATATGCTCGGTTACGGGAGCCAACTTTTTAGTAGCCTGGATCTCCACGTAAGCTGATGCCCTGTCGTCATGGGGTTTGATTTTGATCTTAAGGTTAATCTCCCGGAGGGTTTTCGGGCTGGTATTGGGGTCCAGGATGTTTTCAAGGACGCCCTCCAGTTCAATGTTTAATCTTTCAATCGCAGCCCCGGCTGAAAGTGTCTCAAGCGTGATTTTTTCCAACTGATTCGACATGTTCATTCTCCTGTTAGGATTCTAATATGTTTCCCTTTTGGGAAAGCGTTTGTCAAAAAAAAGACGTTAATTTGACGGAGCCCAATCCGGCTGCGCCCCTGTGTTCTGCTGGTTGTTGTAGGTCTGGTTTCCATTGCCACCACCCTGATTCCCCCGGTTGTAGGTTTGACCGCTGCCCTGGTTCTGGTTTGGATTGTAGGTCTGGTTTCCCTGGTTCTGGTTCCCAGGACCGCCACCGCCAGGACCGCCACCCCGATTCTGATTCCCAGGGCCGCCACCCCGATTCTGATTCCCAGGGCCGCCACCAGGGCCGCCACCAGGGCCGCCACCGCTCTGCGTCTGGATTTCCGGGATAAGTTCCTCGGTTATGATCTCACCGCCGCCCATAATGAACTGATACTCTTCATCCACACCCGGCCTAAGAACCAACTGAATCTTATTGTTGACGTATTTGGATTGGGAGTCGATTTTTTCATAACCGATCTTTGCAGCGAACTCCATATTATCCAGGTCCCAATAATCCTTTATATCCCTTGCCGCTTGAGCCGGGTCTGAGAAGTCATCTTGATTTATCCCTCTGGTACCTTCGACAATCCCACGTAGCGATTTCATAGAGATAGCTACGGCCTGATCAGACCCAACGACCACCATATTCTGGTACATCTTGTTTTTTTCGAATGCGCCGGCAAGCACATGAAAAACGATATCAAGGCAATGGTTGTTCGAATCGTTCTTTGATACAAATAGAGCCGGGTGAATGTGTGATTTTTTGTCTTCTGTCGGAGCCCTGATCTCCAACTTTACTTTTACCATCGAATTTTTGGGAATTACCCCCGCAAATTCAGATTGTTTGTCTGCATTGTTTAGATTTAACACCTACTGTTCTCCTGTATAGATTCTTTAGTGTTTCCCATTTGGGAAAACTATTGTCAAAAAAAAGACGCACTTATGCTCCGTAAGACGGGAAGTATTTCCCGTTGGTTGCATCGTTCAGCGCCCTGTGAAATGCGGACCAAGTTTTATCCTGACCTATTAAAATTTCAGAAGGTAGCCCCCATCTGTTCTTTGCCTGGAAAGCTGGCCGGACCTCTGTGTAAATAACCCTTTCACCGGATCCGACGCCCTTCTTTACCTCTTTGTTAAAACCTTCATTCGTCTTCTTTATCGTGGATTTGAAGTTACCAAACAATACCATATCCGCCCATTCTTGCCACAAATTAGAAGCCCGTTTGTGCAACTTGATCTGATACCGGTCATATGGCTCTGATTCTGGCGGAGAGTATAGCTTTACCTCGGAATGGGCGATGACAACAACATTCATCCCCATGTCTGTCCTCAAGGCATCCAGCTTGCCCAAAAGATATCGCCACCACTCATCGACCATCCCGTACCCCTTACCGAAGCCATAGTCCTCAATGCTCTTGACCTCCTGGCCTTTCTCGTTCTCGGGACGGTCATACATTAGAGCTTGCCACAAAATAGGCTCTAACCAATCCGCTGAATCAATGAGCAATGTTCTAAAGGGATGATCTCCATACAAGGCGACAAAAACATCTTCAAGATCTTGCCACCTTGTCACAATCTCCGGAAAGGTGGGCACATCAATTGCCCCCGCCCCGTCCTCAATTCTCAATAGTATTGGGCTCTCAAAGGTAGAGCCCCATTTCGTTTTCCCCAATCCATGCGGACCATAAAGTATAATCTTTTGTGGCATCCACATATGGTTAGCGGGGCGTATATTGCCTAACTCAAACGACATTCTTGTTTTCTCCTTTTTGGTTTATTCATTTTGAAAACATTACACACTTTTACATCTTCCTATCAAGAATCTAATCATGAACCTATTTGGGAAAAGATCAACCAAAAAAAAAGAGAGCTTTCTTCTTTTTCTTTTTTTAGCATTAGCTATGGTTTTGGACGCTTAGCCATTGCTTCTTTAATTAGGGCGTCGACATCAATGCCTGCGTCTTTGGCGGACTTCTCTCTATCCAAGACCGCCATAACATCGACCCCTTCGTCGGCATGCTTCATTACGTTCTCTTTTAAGCCCGGCATTTGATAATACCGCATTGTGCCGACGTACTGCTTTTCATTGTCCATAAGCTCTACTCCCTTTAACAATTCTTCAACGGTAACAATCCTTGCAGCAATAAATGCGGCCAAAAATTGTTCGCTGATTGCTCTATTGTATTTGTGGAATTTTTTTATTTCAGTCAGCCTGTTTTGCGGAACGCCGCAAAGGTCTGCAATTTCCCTGTCTGTCCAACCTTCAACACTGTTTTTGTATTCAAGTTTTTTTCCTACGAATACGGTCAGTTTCTCAAGTAATTTCTTTTTCTCAGCTTTGCGCATCATGATGATTGACCTCCCTTTTTGGTTTTGAACGATTTTAAATTTCCCAAGACGAGACGTACCACACAAAAAAGATTTAAGTCAACATCTTTTCCCATTTATTTTCCCAAAAAGATTCACTTGACTTTTCCCATCTGGGAAATTATACCAATTACCCAAATGGGAAACCAAACGGTGACCCACGCAGGTAATCGCAAACAACATTCAATAAAAATCAGCTTTTAACAATAGAGACCCAGGAGTTCAACCCCTTGACTTTTCCCAACAATCTACCCAGGATGGAACCCGATAGTAACCATTATCAGGGGGTTTGTATGGCTGGGAATATTAGCACAGATGAAAAATGTTCTGTCTGTGGTGGTAAAATGATTCACGATGAAAACAGGAGGGTAAGCGGTTGTTTTTGCCTGGTTCATACCCAGGTGGCAGCATCCGGACAGTTCCGGGTCCGGTTCGGCAGGAAAATCAATAAAAGGTTCCAGCGTTATGACCGGGCTTATCAGTTCTTAAATGGGCTTAGATTTGAAAAAGCCAACGGAAAATTGGATGCCCGGGATTATATGTACTCCAAACCATTGGGTTTTGCCAACTTGGGCAAGAAGTACCTGGATTTTAAAGAGGAACAGAACCTTACAGGGTTCTATCATATTAAAAGGTATATCAAAAATGCCACGGAATATTTTGAAGATACCAACGTCAAAGATATCCGGAAAAAAGATATCCGCAAGTTTTTAAAAAGCCTTAAGAAAACCATTAAAGATGAAAACGGTAAAGATGTACGGGTTCCCTTGGCAGACAAAACAAAAGCCCTTCATTGCAGCCAACTCCATGATATGTATCACAATTTTTTGTATGAAGAAGAAGAAATTTTAAACTTGGCCCAACTGCCAAAATTTCCAAAAGTCGAATATGAATTAGGTTTCAGGAAACTGATTGATATAGGGACAAGGGAACAGATCGTTGATAGACTCAAGGAAATGACATACCCTCACAATCCTAAAATTTGGTTGGGGGTGGATATGCTATGTGCTTATGCTAAAATTCGGCCCCTGGATCTTCGACGGTTAAAGGAGGGAGACATTGACCTTGATCAAGGCTTTGCCACTTTCTGGCGACCATCCAAAACCAAAAAGAACAAGGCGCCCAAGGTGGTCAGTATTAAGTTGCTTGATTACCATGTAGAGGAAATCCGTAAACTCAAGAAGGTGTTCCCGGCAACAGGCGGAGTCCTTTTCTTTCGGCATCCAGAGAATTCCCGGTTCCCCAATATGCCCCTTGGTAAAGACCAACTATACCGACATTGGAAAAAAGCCTGTAAGGAATTTGGGATTGAGGATCTGGACCTTTATGGAGGGACAAGACATTCCAGCACAACGGCTATTGGAAAAGCCATGGGTAAAACAAGGGCCAGGGATTTTTCCGGGCATGATACCAATGAGGCTTTTGATCGGTACTGCCAGATAGGGGAACAGGATGATTTTGATATTTCCCAACTCATGGCGAAAATGAGGGGTAAGGTTGTTGATTTCAAACCGGCAAAAGGGGGAGAAATATGAGGTTGTCCGAGGTGGACAACCTCCGGACAACAGCCTATTCCATAAAAAAACCGGAATCAATAATGATTCCGGCTATTTATTGGTACCGAAGAGAAGACTTGAACTTCCACGCCTCGCGGCACTAGATCCTAAGTCTAGCGTGTCTACCAATTCCACCACTTCGGCATATAGCTTTTTGAGGTGGTGCCGAAGGGGAGATTCGAACTCCCACAAGCGTGCGCTCGCTAGTCCCTGAAACTAGTGCGTCTACCAATTCCGCCACTTCGGCACTTCTCTTACCGCGTTTGTTTTCAGGCAATTTAGGATTGCTTAAACGCGATGGTTGGGATATATATATTTGTTTGTGATAATTGTCAACAGAATTTTTGTTCCACTTTGAAGGACACCATGGAATTAATCGAAAACTTAGATCATATCGACGCACCATATAAGAATGCAGTCGTTACCATAGGCAATTTTGACGGGGTTCACAAAGGCCATCAGGCCTTGCTGCATCAGGTCATGGAAATGGCAGATGAGATAGACGGAACATCTGTGGCCATAACATTTGAACCTCACCCCCTGCGTGCTTTGGGGATCTCCAGCCCACCTTTGATTACCCGGCATGATCAAAAACTTGAACTTTTAGAACAGTCCGGTATAGATGTACTTCTTTGCCTGCCCTTTGACGAGGCCTTTGCCAAGATTTCCGCCCATGATTTTATTGAAGAGGTCCTGGTGAATAAAATCGGCATGAAAGGGATCATTATAGGAGCGGATTATTCATTTGGAAAAGGCCGGGTGGGTAATATAAGCCTGCTCAGATCCGAAGGTCAGCGTCTTGGATTTGAGACGGTTGTATCTGACTGGATCAATGATACGGAAACCGGAAAAAAACGGATTTCAAGCACCCGGATACGGGAGATTGTGATGGAAGGCCGTGTGGACCAGGCCATGAAATACCTGGGCCGTAATTATCAGATCCGCGGCAAGGTTATCAGTGGTAGAAAACGGGGTGGCAGCCAGCTGGGATTTCCTACTGCCAATATCAAGCTCCACGATGAACTGTGCCCCAAACTCGGGGTATATGCCGTGAATGTGGAAACCATTTTCGGAACTCATCAGGGTGTTGCCAATATCGGGTTTTCTCCCACATTCGGGGATCAGATGTTTACCATTGAGGTCCATATCTTTGATTTTGATAAGGATTTATACGATACCCGGATCCGGGTGAACATGGTGGCCCGTCTCCGGGATGAAGTCAAGTTTGCAAGTATTGATGAACTGTCCCTGCAGATTAAGAAAGATGTACAAAACGCAAAGGAAATTCTGAGTAAAAATGGCCATACTTAATATATTGAAGTACCCTGAAA